>CAISYQ010000026.1 GCA_903889735.1 uncultured Methylibium sp. | reverse complement strand
CCAAGGGCATCGGCGCGCTCTACGTCCGGCGCAAGCCACGGGTGCGCCTGGAGGCCCAGATGCATGGCGGCGGCCACGAGCGTGGCATGCGCTCGGGCACGCTCCCCACCCACCAGTGCGTGGGCATGGGCGAGGCCTTCCGCATCGCCCGTGAGGACATGGCGATCGAGCTGCCGCGCATCCGCGCGCTGCAGCAGCGTTTGTTGAGCGGCCTGTCGGGCATCGAGCAGACCTTCCTCAACGGCCACGCCCAGCAACGCGTGCCGCACAACGTGAACATGAGCTTCAATTTCGTCGAGGGCGAGTCGCTCATCATGGGCATCAAGGGCCTCGCGGTGTCGTCCGGCTCGGCCTGCACCTCGGCGAGCCTGGAGCCCAGCTATGTGCTGAGGGCGCTCGGCCGCAGCGATGAGCTGGCGCATTCCAGCCTGCGCATGACCATCGGCCGCTTCAGCACCGAGGAGGAGATCGACTACGCCGTCGGCACCATCCGCGAGAACGTCGCCAAGCTGCGCGATCTCTCGCCGCTGTGGGAGATGCACCAGGACGGCATCGACATCAGCAGCATCCAGTGGGCGGCGCACTGACGCCCCCGCCTTTCCAGAACCACCGCGCACAACCCCCGCGCCTTCGAGGAGCATCACCATGGCCTACAGCGAAAAAGTCGTCGAGCACTACGAGAACCCCCGCAATGTCGGATCCTTCGACAAGGGTGACGATTCAGTCGGCACCGGCATGGTCGGCGCGCCGGCCTGCGGCGACGTGATGAAGCTCCAGATCAAGGTTAACCCGGTCACCGGGCTGATCGAGGACGCGAAGTTCAAGACCTACGGCTGCGGCTCGGCCATTGCCTCGAGCTCGCTCGTGACCGAATGGGTGAAGGGCCGCTCGCTGGACGAGGCGCTGACCATCAAGAACACGCACATCGCCGAGGAACTGGCGCTGCCGCCGGTGAAGATCCACTGCTCCATCCTGGCCGAGGACGCGATCAAGGCGGCGGTCAACGACTACAAGGCCAAGCACGGCGCGGCCGCCACCGTGGCGCAGTGACATGGCAGTGACCCTGACCCTCGCGGCGGCGCGCCACGTGACCCGCTACCTCGGCAAGCGCGGCAAGGGCGTCGGCGTGCGCCTGGGCGTCAAGACCACCGGCTGTTCGGGGCTGGCCTACAAGCTCGAGTACGCCGACGACGTGGCCCCTGAGGACATCGTCTTCGAGGACCAGGGCGTGAAGGTGCTGGTCGATCCCAAGAGCCTGCCCTACATCGAGGGCACCCAGCTCGATTTCGTGCGCGAAGGCCTCAACGAGGGCTTCAAGTTCAACAATCCGAACGAGCGCGACCGTTGCGGCTGCGGCGAGTCCTTCCGGATCTGAGCCCGAGGGCGGAACCGGGGGCGACACCGGTCGCCCCGCCGTCACCCGCATGAAACTCGACAGCGACGATTTCGAACTCTTCGGTCTGCCCCGCCGCAGCGCCCAGGACCGTGCGCAGATCGACGCGTGTTGGAAGGCGCTCCAGGCCCAGGTGCACCCCGACCGCTTTGCGGCCGAGGGCGGCGCGGCCCAGCGTGTAGCCATGCAGTGGGCCGTGCGCGTCAACGAGGCCTATGCCCGGCTGAAGGATCCGCTGCGCCGTGCCGCCTACCTCTGCGAACTGCAGGGCGCTCCCATCAACGCCGAGAACAACACCGCCATGCCGGCTGCATTCCTGATGCAGCAGATGGCCTGGCGAGAGGCCCTCGATGAGGCCGGCGATGCGCCGGCCGTCGAGGCGCTGAACGACGAGGTGCTGACCCACCGCCGCAACGCGCTGGCGGCGTTGCAGGCCACGCTCGATGAGCGACATGACTGGGCGGCGGCCGCGCAGCAGGTCAGAGCCCTCATGTTCGTCGAGCGCTTTGCCCAGGACCTCGATCGGCGCCTCGAGGCGCTGGGACAATAAGGACAACATGGCTCTGCTGCAGATCTCCGAACCCGGTCAATCGCCCGACCCGCACCAGCGGCGCATCGCGGTTGGCATTGACCTCGGCACCACGCACTCGCTGGTGGCCGCGGTCCGCTCGGGTGTGGCCGAATGCCTGCCGGACGACGCCGGTCGCCCGATCCTGCCCTCGGCCGTGCGCTACCTCGAGGCGGGCCGCCGTGCCATCGGCTTCGAGGCCCTGGCCGCCCAGGCCGACGACCCCGAGAACACCGTCGTCTCGGTCAAGCGCTTCATGGGCCGCGCCCTGGCCGACATCCACGGCCATGAGCAGCTGCCTTATCGTTTCATCGACCAGCCCGGCATGGTGACCCTGGCCACCCGAGACGGCGTGAAGACGCCTGTCGAGGTGTCGGCCGAGATCCTGGCCACGCTGCGCTTTCGCGCCGAGGACAGCTTCAACGACGAGCTCTTCGGCGCCGTCATCACCGTGCCCGCCTATTTCGACGACGCCCAGCGCCAGGCCACCAAGGATGCCGCGCAGCTGGCGGGCCTGAACGTGCTGCGCCTCATCAATGAGCCCACTGCCGCCGCCATCGCTTACGGGCTGGAGAAGGGCAGCGAGGGCCTGTATGCCGTCTACGACCTCGGTGGCGGCACCTTCGACATTTCCCTGCTGCGCCTTGCCCAGGGCGTGTTCGAGGTGGTGGCCACCGGCGGCGATTCCGCCCTTGGCGGCGACGACTACGACCGCCTGCTGGCCGACTGGGCGCTGGCCGGCGCCGGGATGCTCGCGGCCACGGCGCAGGACAAGCGCAGCGTGCTCGTGGCCGCCCGCGCTGCCAAGGAGGCGCTCTCGGCGGCGGACGCCACGCGCCTGCAGGCCAACCTCAGCACCGGTGCGCTGGACATGCCCATCACGCGGGCGCAGTTCGACGCACTGACGCGGCCCCTGACCGAACGCACCCTGGCCGCCGTGCGCAAGGTCCTACGCGATGCCCAGCTTGGCCGCGACGAGCTGCAGGGCGTCGTGCTGGTGGGCGGCTCCACGCGCATGCCGCAGATCCGCGAGGCACTCACCGTCTACCTGGGCCGCGCGCCGCTGACCGATCTGAATCCCGACGAGGTGGTGGCCCTCGGCGCCGCCATCCAGGCCCAGCAGCTGGCCGGCAACTCCACCGACCAGGACCTGCTGCTGCTCGACGTGACGCCGCTGTCGCTGGGCTTGGAGACGATGGGCGGACTGGTCGAACGCATCATCCCGCGCAACAGCACCATCCCGACCGCGCGGGCCCAGGACTTCACCACCTTCAAGGACGGCCAGACCGCGCTGGCCCTGCACGTGCTCCAGGGCGAGCGCGACCAGGTTGAGCACTGC
Source organism: uncultured Methylibium sp. (assembly GCA_903889735.1). GTDB lineage: Bacteria > Pseudomonadota > Gammaproteobacteria > Burkholderiales > Burkholderiaceae_C > Methylibium. The sequence continues at coordinate 2,975 of CAISYQ010000026.1, read as the reverse complement.
CGCTCGCTGGCGCGCTTCGAGCTGCGCGGCATCCCGCCCATGGTGGCCGGCGCGGCGCGCATCCGCGTGAGCTTCACGGTCGATGCCGACGGCCTGCTGAGCGTCACCGCCCGGGAGCAGGCCTCGGGCGTCGAGGCCACGGTCACCGTCAAGCCGACCTACGGCCTGGCCGATGACCAGATCGCCCGCATGCTCCAGGACGGCTTCGGGACCGCCGAGGTCGACATGCGAGTCCGCGCCCTGCGCGAAGCCCGTGTCGAGGCCGAGCGCATGGCGCTGGCCACCCATTCCGCGCTCGCCGCCGACGGCGACCTGCTCAGCACCGAAGAGCGGGCGGCCATCGAGCGCCTGATCGCCTCGATGCAAGGCTGTGCCCAGACCGGCGACGCTGCGCAGATTGAGGCCGCCGTCAAGGCGCTGGCCGATGGCACCGAGGCCTTTGCCGCCGAGCGCATGAACCGTGGCATCCGGCAGGCGCTGGCCGGCCGCCGCGTCGAAGACGTGTGATCTCTTCGAGATCACCAGAAGCCAAGAGTCAAAAGCCAGATTCCAGAACCAAGAGCCGAGAACCCCGCCATGCCCGTCATCAGGATCCTGCCGCACCCCGATTACTGTCCTGAGGGTGCACGCATCGAGGCGCAACCCGGCACCTCGATCTGCGAGGCCCTGCTCGAGCACGATATCGAGATCGAGCACGCCTGCGAGATGAGCTGCGCCTGCACCACCTGCCACGTGATCGTGCGTGAGGGCTTGGCGTCGCTGAACGACATGGACGAGAACGAGGAAGACCTGCTTGACCGCGCCTGGGGCCTGGAGCCGAATTCACGGCTCAGCTGCCAGGCCTTCGTGGCGCAACAAGACCTGGTGGTGGAGATCCCCCGTTACTCGATCAACCACGCCCGCGAGCACCACTGAGCGCCCCGCTCGGTGCACTCCACGACCTCGGCGGGTGACCGCACAAACACATGGCCACAAGCCACTTTCCGAGCCGCGCCACGATGAGCCGCCAGATCTTCCTCGACACCGAGACCACCGGCCTGAGCCCCGACAGCGGCGACCGCGTCATCGAGGTCGGTTGCATCGAGATGGTCAATCGCCGTCTCACTGGCGGGCATAAGCATGTCTACCTGAATCCCGAGCGCCGCAGCCATGAGGATGCGCTCAAGATCCACGGCTTGACCGACGAGTTCCTGGCCGACAAGCCGCGCTTCGCGGAGATCGCCGACGACTTGCTGGTCTTCCTCTCGGGGGCCGAGATCATCATCCACAACGCAGCCTTCGACGTCGGCTTCCTCAATGCCGAACTCGCGCGCATGGGTCGCGGTCCGCTCGGCGCGCATGTGGCCGCCGTCACCGACAGCTTGACCATGGCCCGCGAGATGTTCCCGGGCAAATCCAACTCGCTCGACGCGTTGTGCAAGCGCCTCGAGGTTGACAACACCGGCCGCACGTTGCACGGCGCCCTGCTCGATGCCGGCCTGCTGGCCGAGGTCTACATCCGCATGACGCGTGGCCAGGAATCACTGGTCATTGACGCTGGCGATACCGCCGGACCTTCGCTGGAGGCCAGCGGCATCGACCTGAGGCTGATCGAGCTCCCGGTGATCGACCCCGACGAGGCCGAGCGGGCTGCATTTGAGGGCCTGCTCACCGAACTCGACAAGGCCTCGAGCGGCAAAACGCTGTGGCGGACCGTGGCATAATTTTCCTCTTGCGCCGCAGGTGCACCCGGAAATCCGGGCGGTTAGCTCAGCGGTAGAGCACTGCCTTCACACGGCAGGGGTCGCAGGTTCGAACCCTGCACCGCCCACCAAGACGCAGCCCAGACCGGGCTATGTTTTTGATTTGATTGATCTTTTGTCGTGTAAGGGACCTGTGCCCGCGATGATTTTCAACTCACTGTTCGACAGTGACCCTTGGAGATCGGTATGCGTCCCACCATCGACCTGACAGCGGCCTTGGCCGTCTGCGATCAACACCAAGCCGCGCCGCTGACGCTGCGTGCTCTGGTTCTCGCCTTCAACACGCGCCACCTCGGCGACCACGACTGGCGTCTGCGCAAGTGGATGGAGGCCTTCGGCTACGCGAGCCATATCGCCACGCCGAGAGCGACCTGCACCCGGACGCGGAATCAACTGCAGGTGTTTGCCGTCGCGCGCCCTTGGGTGGGCCACAGGTGGTCCACGATGGCCCTGCGGTCGGCGGCGGCCTGCAGTTTGACCCCGGCCTGCTAGAGCCTGGCGCCACTCCTTCGCCCACGGCGGGCAGGCACAGCACCACCGGATCGCCCCGGCCATCCTCCTCCTCGAGGCCAGCCATGACCGCTGACTCCAGGCCCTGAGCGGCACGGATGCACGACGTCTTCACCCGCTACCCCGCCGAGGTCCTGTGCATGCTCAACCCGCACCCAGGCTGCCAGCGCAGCGGCGCTCGGCCGCGCGGCAATGTCACGGCCAGCTTGTCGATCAGCCGACTGAAGGCGGCAACTTCATGCAGTAACGAAAGCAGTAACCGTGACTAGAGAACTGTCCAATTCATAGATGCGCGTGGGTGACCCAGGCATAGCGCCTGAATCGAAGGGCGAATGCCGTCAACCGTGTGCTCGCTAGAATTTCCGGATGCTTCGTCGCTGGTTCCTCATGGCTCTGCTCGCGCTGCAACTGCTGACGGCGCTGGCCCTGGCCCTTGTGCCTGGGCAATCCGACGCCTTGACGCTCGAGATCGACCACGCTCTGGTGCATCAGTCGGGCCAGGGGCATCATCACGACGACACGCTGGCTTTCCAGTTCGACGACGACGCCCCACTGCCGCACGCCCATCACGACACCGGTCACCCCTCGGCGCTGCCGCTCGCGAGCCCGGATCTGCATCTTCCATCGGCGCAGCCCTCGGCACACCTGAGCCGGCCGGCTGGCCGGCTGCCGGACCCTCACCTCGAAGGGCCACTGCGCCCACCTCGTCCTGCCGTGTGACAT
>CAISYQ010000025.1 GCA_903889735.1 uncultured Methylibium sp. | reverse complement strand
GTCCATCGTCGCCGCAATGCCACCACCGCAGTAGCAAATGACCCTCGAGGCCGTTGTGGCGCCCACCGCGGCAAAGGCCGCCTGCAGTTCGTCCGTCTGACGATAGGTGCCGTCGTCGCACAGCAAGCTGGCGAATGGCACGTTGACGCTGCCCGTAATGTGGCCCTTGCGGCCGTAGTGGGTGTCGGACTCTCCGGTATGGAGTGCGCTCGACAGCGCGTTCACGGTGCAGACGGCGCCGTCGCCTATCGCCTGGCGCACGGCCGCCTGGTCGGTCCAGACACCGGCCCGGGGCGTCGCGGCGAATCCTGCTGCAGGGTAGCGTTCGGTGCCCGTCTTGACCGGGCGGTCTTCGGCTCGCCACTTCGCGAGCCCGCCGTCGAGCACCAGCGCGCGCGGATGTCCGGCGCCCCGCAACATCCACCACATGCGGGTGGCCCACATCGGCGAGGCGCTGCTGTACAGCACGATGGTCTGGTCCGTACCCATGCCGGCAGCGGCGAAGGCGGCGGCCAAGACGTCATGCTCAGGCAGCATGAAGGGGAGATCGGACTCCCTGTCGGAGAAGTCGGCCACCAGGTCCGCAAAGGCTGCCCCTGGGATGTGGCCACGCTCATAGTCGGCGTGGCCGCTCTCGATCAAGAAGGGGCCGGGAACCGCAGGCCGGAGGTGCACCGTGCAGTCAAACACCCGCAAGCCCGGCGCACCGAGCCGTTCGGCAAGCCACGCGGTGTCCACCAGCGGATGATCAGAGCCTGGTTCGAAACGATGGTGCACGGTTGGGTTCATCGAGTTCCTTCGGTTGTGTCTTGAGCTTGCTACTGCGTCAGCCGATCGGCTTGGCCGCCACTGCGCGAATGAGTGTGGGGCCGATTGGCGCCGTCAGCAGCGGCGATGCGGTGGCGGGGTATGCCTCTGTCGCTCGTGTCTGCGGAATATCCAGAGAGTTGGCGACGGATGACTACCAATTCTCGTGGTACGGGCGCACATCGACATTGAATGTCCACGCCGAGCGATCCTGGTGGGCGACGTGGTAGATCGTGTCTGCGATGGCGGAGGGTTTCGCGAAGAACTCGTCCGGCTTGTTCGGATACATCAGCGGGCGCGTCCAGGGCGTGTCGATCGCAGCGTCGATGGTGATGTATGCCACATGAATGCCCTTGGGGCCCAGTTCCCGCGCGATGGCCTCGGCAAGGATGCGTTGCGCGGCCTTGGTGGGCGCGAACATGCAGAACCCCGGTTTCCCGCGCCACGCTGACGTGTTGCCCGTCACCATGATGGCGCCTTGCCCCTTTGAAAGCATGTCGGGCGCCACGCACTGGGTGAGCACCATCAGGGCCGTCGCATTGATGCGAAACAGTTCCTCGAATCGCGCTGGGTCTGCTTCGAGAATCGTCGTGAAGCTGGCCTGGGCTGCGTTGTTGACGGCCATGTCGATGATGCCCATCTGATCGCGCACCTGGGCGATGGTCTGGCGCAATTGATCGAGATCGCCGATATCGCAGACATAGCCTTTCGATCCGGGTATCCCCTCTTCGAGCCGCTTCAACCGCTCTTCGCTGCGAGCGAGCAGTGCGACTCGATAATTTCCTGAAGCAAAGCGTCGTGCGATGGCGGCGCCAGTGCCGTCGCCAGCGCCGGAAATCAGGCACACGGGTTGACTCATGTTCTCTCCTTGGTGATGGCCCGGGTCATCAACGAGGTCCCCCACGAAACGAACCTCATGGCGCGACCCCCTTGTTCGGATTGATCAGGTATTTCGCCCCGGTGGCTCGCTTGCCATAGACCGCGATCGCCTGCATCTGCAACGCGCCCGCCAACGAGACTTCATGCGAGTAGTGGCTGGCAAAGGTGGTTTTCAGTTCGGCGGCCACGCGCTCGCGCAACTGTTGAGCCGCGGCCGGGCCGATCTTGTCCAGGAACAGGAACAGCAGCCAGCCGCCCATGCCCCAGGAAAAGCCGAAGTTGCGCACGATTTCTGTGGGCGCCGAGTCAAGCATGCCGTACAGGTAGACCTGCTTGTGGGTCGTCGACCCATAGCGGTTGTATTCCTTGGCATTGCGGTTCAGCGCCGCTTCCATGCCCGTCAGGATCTGACCCGCCAGCCTGCCCCCGCCGATGGCGTCGAAGGCGAGCGTCGCGCCGGTGGCGGCCAGGGCTTCGGTCAGCTCCGCCATGAACTCGGGCGACTCGGTGTTGCAGACCCACTTCGCGCCCTGCGCCCTCAAAAGATCCACCTGCTCCTGCTTGCGCACGATGTTGACCAGCCCGACCTTGTCCTGAAGACAAATGCGGTTGAGCATCTGCCCGAGGTTCGACGCCGCTGCGGTGTGCACCAAGGCGCTGTGGCCTTCGCGCTTCATCGTTTCCACCATGCCCAAGGCGGTGAGCGGGTTGACGAAGCAACTGGCGCCTTCCGCCGGCGTGGCATCGTCGGCCAGCTGCAGGCAGTGCTCGGCCTGGATGCAGCGGTACTGCGCATACATGGCGCCGCCCATCAGGGCCACCTTCTTGCCGAGCAGGGCCTGGGCCGCAGCGGCGCTGCCGGCCTTGACCACCACACCCGCGGCTTCGTTGCCGACCGGCATCGATTGGTCCAGTCTGCCTGCCATCGCCTTCATGGCTTTCTCGGGAACCTGCGCGGTGATCACCGGGCGCTCGGCGCTACCCGACACCTTCGCGGTGCTCATGTCGGCAGCACCAAAGAGCAGCCCCAGGTCGGAAGGGTTGATGGGTGTGGCCTCGATGCGCACCAGCACCTCATCGGCCCCCGGTTCTTGGACATCGACTTCCGCCAGAGAGACCTCGAGCTCGCCACTGCGACGAATCAACGAGCGGAGTTGCAGTGCGGTGTGTGGGATCGGCGTGTTCATGTTGCTTGCTTCAATGGGAGGGCCAGAGTTGGAACCGGGCTGGGGAGCCTGCCTTTGCGGCAGGCCATCAGGGCCCGGGCGTTCAGCGCGCCGGCAGGCCGCGCACCATCGTCAGGAACTCCAGCCGTGTGCCGGCCCGGCGGTGCTCGGACAGCGCCTGGTATTCGGGGTCGGCATACCAGGCGCAGGCCTGAGCTTCAGACGGGAACTTGAAGATGATCATCCGGCCGGTGCGCGGCGCAATACCTTCCAGCGTGAAGGCGGCGTCGTCGTAGGTGATGAACTCCCCGCCGTATTTCTTCAGCAGCGGGAAGAAGCCTTTCTCGTACTGGCGGTAAGTCGCAGCGTCGGTGATGTGCAAATTGACGATGGCGTAGACAGGAACATCAGACATCTCTCATCTCCTTCAATCAAGTTTTGAAAGCCAGGCCGCCACCGCCTGGCCGATGGCCGCGCCGGCGTCTTCCTGGATGAAGTGCAGGCCGGGCACGGTGACCTCCTGCTGGTTCGGCCAGGTGCGGCAGAACGCGCGCTGCGCGCCCACCAGGATGGAGCCCGGCTCGGCATTGACAAAGAGCTTGGGCACGGGACTTGTGCTCAACCACTGCGCGTACTGCTGCACCAGCGCCACCACATTCGCGGGCTCTCCGGCGATCGGGATCTGCCGCGGCCAGTTCAGCATCGGCTGGCGGTCCTCCTCCTCGAGGAAGGGCGCGCGGTAGGCCGCCATCTCGTCGTCCGTCAGCTTGCGCAGGATGGAGCTGGGCAGCACGCCTTCGATGAACAGGTTGCGCTTGAGCACCAGGTCTTCGCCCTTGGGCGAGCGAAAGCCCTG
>CAISYQ010000024.1 GCA_903889735.1 uncultured Methylibium sp. | reverse complement strand
TGCCCTTCGGCGGTTTCAAGCAGAGCGGCAACGGGCGCGACAAGTCCCTGCACGCCTTCGACAAGTACACCGAGCTCAAGACCACCTGGCTGCGTATCGATCCGGTCTGAAGAGCCCCCGCTCGCCCGCCCACGATGCGGCCATAGTCCATGCTGCGGGGGAAGCAATCGGGGACGCCGTCGGGAACATCGCCAGGGATACCTCAGGATCACCGCCATGAACCATGCCAGGAACGAGCCGCTGTTGGCCCCCGATGCCGCTGCCGGTGACCCCTTGGACCCGTCCCGGGCCGCTTCCGCAGACGCTGCGGCCGAGGCGGGCTCCCGCACCGCGTCGCTCGCCGACTTCGCCCGCACCGCACGGGACTCGCTCGCCAGCCAGGGCGTGCACACCCTCTTGGTGCAGTTCACCGACCTGCATGGTGTGGCCAAGGGCAAGGTGGTACCGCTGCACCAGCTGGAGGCGGTGCTGACCGAGGGCGCGGGCTTCGCCGGTCCCTCGATCTGGGGCACAGCCCTCCCCCGCACCGGCCCGCGCGGCGAGTACTTTGCCCGGGGCGACGCGGCCACGCTGCAGCCGCTGCCTTGGTCAACGGGCCTGGCCCGCATCGTCGGCGACGGTTTCGTGGCTGGCCAGCCTTTCGATGCCTGCCCGCGCCAGGTCCTGCGCCGCGCAACAGCCCGCCTGGCCGAGCGGGGCTGGCGGCTTGCCACCGGCATCGAGCCCGAGTTTTTCCTGCTCAAGCGCGAGCCAGGGACCACAGGCCCCCGCTTCGTGCCCGCCGATGACGCCGACCGGCTCGACAAGCCCAGCTACGACCTCAAGAGCCTGCCGCGCCGCCTGCCCCTGCTGCAGGCGCTGCGCTCCGCGCTCGAGGCCTGCGGCCTGCAGGTGCTGCAGATCGACCACGAGGACGCGCACGGCCAGTACGAGCTCAATTTCCGCTTCGACGAGGCCTTGCGCAGCGCCGACCACCTGATGCTCTTCAAGCTCGCCGCCCATGCGCTGGCCGAGGAACATGGGGTGACGTTCTCGATGATGCCCAAGCCCTTCGCCAACCAGCCGGGCAGCGGCATGCACTTTCACGCCTCGCTCTGGGAGGGCGAGCGCTGCCTCTTCGACGGCGCGGCGGACGGCCGGCCACAGGAGCCGCTCTCTCGTCGGGCGGGGCATTTCATCGCCGGTGTACTCCACCACAGCGCGGCCCTGGCAGCGCTGGCCGCCCCCACGGTCAACAGCTACAAGCGGCTGGCAGTCGGGGAGTCGCTGTCGGGCACGACCTGGGCGCCGGCCTATGTGGCGCATGGCCCCCACAACCGCACTGCGCTGGTCCGCACCCTGCCGGGGCGCATCGAATGGCGGCTGCCCGATGCCTCGGCCAACCCCTACCTGGCCACGGCCGGGCTGATCGCCGCGGGGCTGGACGGCATCGACCGCGAGCTGGATCCAGGCTCCGCCTGCACCGAAGACCTGTTCACCCTGAGCCTGGCGCAGATCCGCGAGCGTGGCATCCCGCTGCTGCCCCAGAGCCTGGGCGAGGCGGTCGAGGCGCTTGCCGCCAGCCCGCTGATGCAGGCCACGCTCGGCGACACCCTGCACGCGGAATTCGTGCGGCTCAAGCGCGCCGAGTGGACCGAGTACGCCCGCCATGTGAGCGAGTGGGAGCACGCGCGCTACGGTGCGACTTTCTGAGTGGGGGACGGGCCGACGGAGGGTCGGCTCGGCGGATGGACGGTTTGGTTCTTGGGTCTGAGCGGCTTGCCCCTGGGGGCGCCCATCGACCCGCCTCCCTTCCTTCGCCAGCCGCGTTGATGCGGGTATCGGGGGATCGCGTCCCGAGCCCGTCATCGGCGCCTCGATGGGCTATCCTGCCGAGCCAGCCGCAAGGTGGGGAGCGAACCGGCAGTCTCTGAGCCAGGAGGGCTCCCAGGGGCGCACCGAGGTCCTGATTCAAGTGCGGCCTGCTGTCAGCCTCTTCAAGACCTGCGGACCCATGGAGACCGATATGCCGAATCCCGTCGTCCTGGCCCCAGCCGATCGGCCTGCGCCGCTCAATGCGGGCGGGTTCCTGATCACCGTGCTGCTGTCCAAGGCCGACAGCGGAGGCACCGAGATCTTCCACCAGGCGGGGCCCGAGGGCTCGGGGCCCGGTCCGCACTTCCACCCCTGGGACGAAACCTTCTTGGTGTTGGAAGGCGAGGTCACGCTCGGGGTCGGCGAGCAACAGTCGGTGGCGCGGCCCGGAACCCTGGTGCATGTGCCCGGGGGGTCGACGCACTGGTTTCACTTCGGTGAGCGCGGCGGTGCGGTGCTGGCCATCACCGGAAGGGGAAATGCCGAGGCGATGTTCACCGAGTACGACACCGGCATCAACTGGTCGGCCCTGGACCGCGCCAAGGTGATTGCGGTGGCGGCGAAGCACGGCCAGACCATCCTCCCTTGAGGGCCTGGCCGAGCTTGCTCCGCCGAGGGTCTTCGCAGACCACCGAACGCGGTTGCACCCCAGCCTCGCGCGGCGCCCCCTCAGCCGCCCCGCCTGCGCGGTCCGCAATTAGGAGGATGGTGGAAGAGCGTCTCTAGGGGGTCACAGCGAAAACCGGTCGCCCGCCGGGCCGGCACAATTGCGGCGCCTGCCAAGACACAGATTCACACGGGCCTTGCCCGCTGTCACGCGAAACCGTCAAGGCGTCTTCCCAGCCTCCCCGCAGATCCCCCAGGAGCGTCCATGATCCTCGTCACCGGCGGCACCGGCTACATTGGCTCCCACACCTGCGTGGCGCTCGCCGCGGCGGGGCGGGAGGTCGTCGTGCTCGACAACCTCTGCAACAGCCAGGCCGAGGTGATCGACCGGGTGGCCCGGCTCAGCGGCCGCCGGCCGACCTTCATTCAGGGGGATGTGCGCGACGCCGCCCTGCTCGACCACATCTTCGCCAGCCACCCGATCACCGCGGTGATCCATTTCGCAGCGCTCAAGGCGGTGGGCGAGTCGGTGCAGCAACCGCTGGCCTATTACGACAACAACGTCGGCGGCACGCTCAAGTTGCTCGAGGCCATGCGCCGCGCGGCCGTGCGCACGCTGGTGTTCTCGTCCTCGGCCACCGTCTATGGCGACCCGGCCACGGTGCCGATCCGAGAGGATTTCCCGCTCTCGGCCACCAACCCCTACGGCTGGACCAAGCTGATGATGGAGCAGATGCTGGCCGACCTGCTCCATGCCGAGCCCGCCTGGCGCATTGCCCGGCTGCGCTACTTCAACCCGGTGGGCGCCCATGAGAGCGGCCTGATCGGCGAGGACCCCTCGGGCATCCCCAACAACCTGCTGCCCTTCGTGGCCCAGGTGGCTGTGGGCCAGCGGCCGCAGCTGCAGGTCTTCGGGGGCGACTGGCCCACACCCGACGGCACCGGCGTGCGCGACTACATCCACGTCCTGGACCTGGCCGAAGGCCATGTGGCGGCCCTCGACCGGCTGGCCCGCGAGCCTGGAATGCTGACCGTCAACCTCGGCACCGGCCAGGGCATCTCGGTGCTGGAGATGGTCAAGGCCTTCGAGGCCGCCAGCGGCAAGCCCGTGCCTTACCGGATCGTGCCCCGCCGCTCCGGCGACATCGCGGCCTGCTGGGCCGACCCCAGCCTTGCCGCCGAGCAGCTGGGCTGGCGTACCCGGCGCAGCCT
>CAISYQ010000023.1 GCA_903889735.1 uncultured Methylibium sp. | reverse complement strand
CCGTCAAGCGACGCACCCGCAAGAGCAGCGCGTCGGTGGACACGGACGCCTCGGCGGCAATTGAAGCCGTCGCGCCGGCCGGTGTTGACGAAGCCCAGGCGCCGGCACCCAAGCGGCGGTCGCGCAAGCCCGCGGCGGTCGACGCCGCGCTCCCGGCCGAGGCGGTTGAAGCCAGCGCGGGACCCGTGGCGGTGACCGCCCCTGAAGCCGCTCGGCCGGGGCCCCAGGCTTTCGCTGAAGCTTCGGCAGCGATGGGCCGGGGTGCAGCCGAGGGCAGCGATGGCGCTGCGGCCTTGAGCATCGGGGCGTCGGCTGAGGGGGAGGCCGTGGTGGGCGAATCTGGTGAGCAGGGCGAGCCCGGTCGCCGGGGACGCAACCGCCGCCGCGGCCGGGGCAAGGACCGCGCAGAGGCTGTGGGCGAGGGCATGGTGGCGGTGAATGCCGCGCCGAACCCTTCCGTTCGCGCCCCAGTTTCAAGCCCTGCAGTCGATGCGGCCGAGATCGCCGCGCGATTCACCGATGTCCTCTCGGGTGCCTACGACGCCGAGCCGCCCGAGCCGGACGATGAAGCCAGCCTCGAGCAGCTGACCAAGCGCGTGCTGCGCCCCGACCCCGAGGCGCCCAAGCTGCACAAGGTGCTGGCGCAATCGGGCATCGGTTCGCGCCGCGACATGGAGCAGCTGATCGCCGATGGCGAGGTGACCGTCAACGACGAGGTGGCCCATGTGGGCATGCGCATCTCCTTCGGCGACCGCATCGCCGTGAAGGGCAAGCCGGTGCGGGTGCGCATCCAGGGCTCTCCCGCCCGCCTGCTGGCCTATCACAAGCCGGTCGGTGAGGTGGTCACCTTCAATGATCCGGAAGGCCGCCCTACCGTGTTCCGCCGTCTGCCGCGTCTGCAGCATGGCAAGTGGCAATCGGTCGGCCGACTCGACATCAACACCGAAGGCTTGTTGCTGTTCACGACCTCGGGCGAGCTCGCCAACCAGCTGATGCACCCACGCTTTGGTGTGGAGCGCGAGTACGCGGTGCGCGTCCTGGGGAGCCTGGACGAGGAGCAGCGCGCGCGACTGCTCAATGGGGTCGAGATCGAAGGGCAGACCGCCGGTTTCAAGTCGATCGAGGATGGCGGTGGCGAGGGCGCGAACCGGTGGTATCGCGTCGTCATCACCGAAGGCCGCAACCGCGAGGTGCGCAAGCTCTTCGAGAAGGTCGGCTTGGGCGTGAGCCGGCTGATTCGCATCCGCTACGGCACGGTGGTGCTGCCGCGGGGGCTGAGGCGCGGCGTGTGGGTGGAACTGGGTGACGAGGACCTCAGGTCCGTGCGCCAGCTGGCGTCTGGCGCTGCAGCGCCAGGCCCCGTCCCGGGCCGCAAGGAGACCCGGGGCGAGCCAGGCCAGCGCCGCGATGCTCAGGGACCTGGCCGTCCGCCGCAGCGAGACGCACGCCGGGAGCCTCAGGGTCCCCGGGGCCCGTCGGCTGCAGAGCGGCCGCCGCGCCGAGAACGGGTCCCCCGACCCGCTGCGGCACCGCAGGCCTCGCTCGACGATCCGAATGCCGAGGACTTCGGGCGGATTCCCAACCCCCTGGAGCAAACCTTTGACCGGCGGTTTGCCAGCAGCTCAAGGCGCGGCCTCAGTCAGGGTTTTGGGCAAGGCGGCTCCAAGGTCGACAACGATTTCGCGCCGGGCGGCACCATCCCTAACCCCCTGGAGCAGACCTTCGACAAGCGGTTCGTCAAAGGTTCGCAGCGCATCAACGCCGGCTTCGGCCGACCCGACAGCGACGCCCAAGGCGGCCCGGCCGGTGGCAAGAAAGGCGGCCCGAAGCAACCCGATCCGATGCAGACCTCGGTGGGCTACATCGGCGCCGATGCCTATTTCAACAAGGTGGGCGGCAAACGCGGTGGCGGTGGCGGTGGCGGTGGCGGTGGCGGTGGCGGACGGCGCGGTCGCTGAGCGCACGACGTACGCCTCAGCGATTGAGGCCGCTGGTGCCTGTGAGCGCACTGGCCGCGGCCTCCAGGTGGCCGGGCTTGAATCACCCCTGATGGGCCCTTTGTCGAAGCCCTTTCTCCCGAGGGCACCGCTTACAATTGATCTTTCTGTCATTTCACTGAATCCGGAGACGTTACATGGCGATCGAACGCACCCTGTCCATCATCAAACCCGATGCGGTGGCGAAGAACGTGGTCGGTCAGATCCTCGCCCGCTTTGAAGGCGCCGGGCTCAAGATCGTGGCAGCGCGGATGGCGCAGCTGTCGCGCGGCGAAGCCGAGCAGTTCTATGCCGTCCACAAGGCGCGGCCTTTCTTCAATGACCTCGTGGGTTTCATGATTTCGGGTCCGGTGATGATCCAGGTGCTTGAAGGTGAGGGCGCCATCGCCAAGAACCGCGAGCTGATGGGGGCCACCGATCCGAAGAAGGCCGACAAGGGCAGCATCCGCGCGGACTTCGCCGACAGCATCGACGCGAACGCCGTTCACGGCTCCGACGCGGCCGAGACGGCTGCCGCCGAGATCGCATTCTTCTTCGCCGGCATGAACGTCTACGCCCGCTGAGGCGCGGTACGGCGGGGGCTGGAATGATCCCTCGTCATCGCGCCCGCTGGCATCCATGATGACCGCGGCCAATCTGCTCGATTTCGACCACGACGCGCTGGCGGCGTTCTGCGAGCAGCTTGGAGAGAAGCGCTTTCGCGCAACGCAGCTGTTCCGCTGGATCCACCAGCGTGGGGAGGCCGATTTCTCCAGGATGTCGGACCTTGCCCGGTCCCTGCGGGAGAAGCTGGCAACCTGCGCGGTCGTGAAGGCGTTGCCGGTGCTCAGCGAACATGTGTCCACCGACGGGACCGTGAAGTGGCTTTTCGACGTCGGCGCGGGGGATGCCGTGGAGACGGTGTTCATTCCTGAGGACGACCGCGGCACCCTGTGCATTTCCTCTCAGGCTGGTTGCGCCGTGGGTTGCCGCTTCTGCTCCACCGGGCACCAGGGATTCAGCCGCAACCTGACCACCGGTGAAATCCTGGCCCAGCTCTGGTACGCCGAGCATGGGCTGCGTGCGCGACTTGGGTCGCCCGGGCGCGTGATCAGCAATGTCGTCATGATGGGCATGGGCGAGCCGCTGCAGAATTACGCGGCCTTGCTGCCCGCATTGCGGGCGATGCTCGATGACCATGGCTACGGCCTGTCTCGGCGTCGCGTGACGGTCTCGACTTCGGGCGTGGTGCCCATGATGGATCGCTTGCGCGAAGACTGCCCGGTGGCTTTGGCGGTTTCGCTCCACGCGCCGGACGATGCCCTGCGCGACAGCCTGGTGCCGCTGAACCGCAAGTACCCGTTGACGGAATTGCTGCAGGCCTGTCTGCGCTATCTGGAGACCGCGCCGCGCGACTTCGTCACCTTCGAGTACTGCATGCTTGACGGCGTCAACGACAGCCCCCAGCAAGCCCACGAGCTGCTTCGCCTGCTGGGCGACCAGGGGCCGGTGGGTGCAGTGCCCTGCAAGATCAACCTGATTCCTTTCAATCCCTTCCCCGCCTCGGGCCTGTTGCGCTCGCCCAAGACCCGGGTGCAGGCCTTCGCCCAGGTGCTGATCGAGGGTGGTCTGGTCACCACCGTGCGCAAGACCCGGGGCGACGACATCGACGCGGCCTGCGGGCAGCTGGCCGGTGAGGTGCAGGACCGCACCCAGGTGCAGCGCCGCCTGTCGCGCGGTTCGATCCCCATCCGTCCCCTGTCGCCGGTTGCCGGCGCAGTGGGGGCACCCCCGGGCCACCCATGATCGCGCCACGGTGGTCGGCCTTTGGCCCGGTGCTGGTACCGGCGGCGGTGGCTTTCGCGCTGCTCTGCGGCGCGGCGCCGGTCTCCCCCCAGGGGCGCGACCGCACCACGGCCTCCGACGAGACCGATACCCAGCGCCGCTCGCGCATCCGGCTGGAGCTCGCGGCCGCCTATTTTGGTGATGGGAAGCTGACGGCGGCCCTCGATGAAGTCAAGCAGGCCCTGGTGGCCAGCCCCGACCTGCCTCAGGCGCTGAATCTGCGGGGCCTGATCTACGCGGCCTTGGGCGATGAATCGCTGGCCGAGGAGAGCTTCAAACGCGCCCTGAATCTGGGGCCGAACGAGCCTGACGTTCAACACAACTACGGCTGGTTTCTGTGTCTTCGGGGCCGCTATGCCGAGGCCGGCGTGATGTTCACGCGCGCGCTGGCCGCCCCCCAGTACCGCACGCCCAGCCGCACGCTTTTGGCCAAGGGGGTCTGCGAGGCCCGCTCGGGCAGCTTCGAAGCGGCCGAGTCCACCCTCAAGCGGGCCTATGAGATCGACGCCGGCAATCCCGCCACGGCCATGAATCTGGCCGATGTATTGCGGCGCCGTGGCGAGTGGGAACGGGCCCGGTTTTATGTGCGGCGCGTCAACGACAACCCGGACTTGCGCAATGCTGAGTCGCTTTGGCTGGCCGCTCGGATCGAGCGTCGCCTGGGCAATGAGTCGCTCGTGCGGGCCCTGGGCAACCAGTTGCAGTCAAGCTATCCGGCATCGGCCGAAACCGCCGCGTTCGAGCGCGGGGCTTTCGATGAGTGAGGCCGCGCTGACGCCCCCCGAGGAGCAACCCGCGACCGCCGGGCAAATGCTCAAGGCCGCCCGGGATCGCCGTGGCCTGCACATCTCGGTGCTGGCCGCCTCGCTGAAGGTGGCGCGGCACAAGATCGAGCTGATGGAGTCCGACCGCTACGACGAACTCCCCGATGTCAGCTTCGTGCGCGCCCTGGCCCTGAGCATGTGTCGAGTCTTGAAGATCGATCCGGAGCCGGTTCTGGCAGAGTTGCCTCCATCGCCCACCCGCATGCTCGACCCATCAAGGGGCCTGAACCGGCCCTTCAGGCAGGGCGAGCCGGGCCGTTGGCCCGCATTCTCGGAGCGGCGTCACGCACTGAGCCTGCCGCTGCTGGGGGCACTTGTCCTGGTGGGAGCCGGCCTGGCGCTGCATTTCCTGCCGGTCGATCTCACGGTCCTCACCCCCCCTTGGGGGCGCGACGCATCGTCCACCGATGGCGCCGTCTCAGCGCCGGCTCAGCTGGAAGGGCGGCCCGCCGGGGGTGAGGCGGATCAGGCCGCCGTGGGGGCTTTGGCTGCGCAAACGGCGAGCGCGGCCGAGTTCGCGGCGCCATCTTTGACCCCCCCTGCCAGCCTGCCGGCGGCGCCCGTTTTGGTGGCTCCAGCGGTGGCCGCTCCGGCGACGGCCAACCCAGACGTGATGGCATCGACGTCCGCTGGCATCTTGAGGTTGCTCGCGAGCGACAAGTCCTGGGTCGAGGTGCGAGATGCCCAAGGCGAGCTGCTGATGGCCCGCCACCTGGCGGCGGGTGAGGAGGTTTCGCTCGACGGACCCTTGCCCCTGCGCCTGACAGTGGGGAATGCCGCTGCCACCCAGATCACCTTTCGCGGGCGACCGGTACCGCTCGCCGAATCGACCCGTGAAAACGTCGCGCGGCTGGAGTTGAAATGAGCCTGACCCCGAATACTTGCCTGGAAACAACCCCCATTGAATCCGCGGCCCCGGCGCCGCGCCGCTCACGCCAGGCGCGGGTGGTCTGGGGCGACAACGTCGTCACCGTCGGCGGTGATGCGCCGGTGCGGGTGCAGTCGATGACCAACACCGACACGGTGGATGCGGTCGGCACCGCGATCCAGGTCAAGGAGCTGGCGCTGGCCGGCTCTGAACTGGTCCGCATCACGGTCAACACGCCCGAGGCGGCCCAGGCCGTGCCCTACATCCGCGAGCAGCTCGACCGCATGGGGATCGCGGTCCCCCTGATCGGCGACTTTCACTACAACGGCCACCGCCTTCTCACTGAGTTTCCGGACTGCGCCGCGGCGCTGTCCAAGTACCGCATCAACCCCGGCAACGTCGGCAAGGGCGACAAGCATGACCGGCAGTTCGCGATGATGGTCGAGGCGGCGATGCATCACGCCAAGCCGGTTCGCATCGGCGTGAACTGGGGCAGCCTCGACCAGGAACTGCTGGCGAGCCTGATGGATGACAACGCGGCCCGCGCCCAGCCCTGGGCGGCTCAGCAGGTCATGTACCAGGCGCTCATTGCCTCGGCGCTGCAGTCGGCGGCCTATGCCCGGGAACTGGGCATGGATGCCAACCAGATCCTGATCAGCTGCAAGGTCAGCGGCGTGCAGGACCTGATCAGCGTCTACCGGGCCCTTGCCAGGCGCTGTGACTACCCGCTGCACCTGGGCCTCACTGAGGCCGGCATGGGCACCAAGGGCACGGTCGCATCGACCACCGCCATGGCCATGCTGCTGCAGGAAGGCATTGGCGACACCATCCGCGTGAGCCTCACGCCCCAGCCTGGTGAGGCGCGCACCCAGGAGGTTGTGGTGGCGCTGGAGATCCTGCAGTCGCTGGGCCTGAGGGCCTTCAATCCCAGCGTCACCGCCTGCCCCGGCTGCGGGCGCACCACGAGCACCACCTTCCAGGAGCTCGCCAAGCAGATCGACGACTTCCTGCGTGCCCAGATGCCGGTCTGGAAGGTCCGCTACCCGGGCGTCGAGAACATGAAGCTCGCGGTGATGGGCTGCATCGTCAACGGGCCGGGAGAGAGCAAGCATGCCGACATCGGCATCAGCCTGCCAGGCACCGGCGAGGCGCCCGCCGCCCCGGTCTTCATCGACGGCGAGAAGGCAATGACCCTGCGCGGCGAGGGCATCGCCCGCGAATTCCAGGCCGTCGTTGAAAGCTACATCGAGCGGCGCTTCGGCGGCGCGACCGTCACGTCTTGACGCACCGGCGGCCCTGCGCCCTCTTTGCCGATCGGGTCGATCGGCCTGAAGCGGCCCCCGACTCTTTGAACGCATTCCATGGCTGAAGCTCTGCGCGCCGTCAAAGGCATGAACGATCTCCTGCCGCCGGATTCGGCGCGTTGGGAGTGGCTCGAGGACACGGTCCGCTCGGTGATGCGTCGGCATGGCTACCTCAATATCCGCACGCCGATCGTGGAGCCCACGGCGCTGTTCGTGCGCGGACTGGGCGAGGTGACCGACATCGTCGAGAAGGAGATGTACTCCTTCGAGGATTCGCTCAATGGCGACCGGCTGACGCTGCGCCCTGAGGGCACGGCGGGTGTCGTGAGGGCCGTGGTCGAACATTCCCTGCTCCATGAGGGGGGGCGCCGGCTCTACTACACCGGCGCGATGTTCCGGCATGAACGCCCCCAGAAGGGTCGTTACCGGCAGTTTCATCAGATCGGCGTCGAGGTGCTCGGTTTTCCTGGTCCCGATGTCGATGCGGAGGTGATCCTGTTGTCGCGTGCGCTTTGGCATGCGCTCGGGCTCTGCGAGGGCAGCGACCTCCGGCTCGAGCTCAACAGCCTCGGCCAGGCCGACGAGCGGCAGGCCCACCGCGCCGCGCTGATCCAGCACTTCGAGGCCCAGGCAGAGCGGCTCGACGACGACGCCAAACGCCGGCTCCACAGCAACCCCCTGCGCATCCTCGACAGCAAGAACCCGGCAATGCAGGCGCTGATCGACAGTGCGCCGCAGCTGATGGACTTCTTGGGTGAGGCGTCCCGGGCACATCTTGACGCCGTGCGGCGTGTGCTTGACGCCGCTGGCGTGTCCTACCGACTGAACCCGCGTCTGGTGCGCGGCATGGATTACTACAACCTGACCGTCTTCGAGTGGGTGACGGACCGCTTGGGGGCCCAGGGTACGGTCTGTGGCGGGGGGCGCTATGACGGCCTGGTTGAACAACTCGGCGGCAAACCCGCCCCTGGCGTCGGTTGGGGGCTGGGGATGGAGCGGCTGCTGCTGTTGCTAGAGGAACTGGGTCTGCAGCCTCCTCGTGCCGTACCCGACGCCTACGCGATCGTGCCCAGCACCGAGGCCTTGGCGCCGGCGATGGTCGCGATCGATGCCCTGCGCAGCGCAGGCGTCTCCGTGTTGATGCACCCCGCGGGCAAGGACGGTCCGGCCAGCATGAAGGCGCAATTCAAGAAGGCGGATGCCAGCGGCGCCCGGGTGGCCCTGGTGTTCGGGGCCGATGAGCTGGCCCAGGGCATGGTCGCTGTCAAGCCCCTTCGTGGCGAGGGGCAGGGCGCCGCACCCGGGGCGGGTCCCCAAGCCGCCCAGGTGCTGCGTCCGCTGGCCGACCCGCAGGCCTGGGCGACCGAACTGCTCCCGTCATAATCCGAGCCTTGCGCTTTTGGCGCCGCTCTCTTCTCTCCTACCCGCATCGGCATCCGCATGGCCACCCGCCTCGACCTTGACGAACAAGAGCAGCTCGACTCGCTCAAGCACTTCTGGAAGCAGTACGGCAACCTGATCACGTGGACCTTGATCCTCGCGCTCGGGGGCTATGCCGCCTTCAATGGCTGGAACTGGTACCAGCGTGACCGTTCGGCCAAGGCCGGCGTCCTGTACGACGAGTTGGACAAGGCCGCACAGGCGGGCGATGCTGACAAGGCGGGTCGTGTCTTCAGCGACATGAAAGAACGCTATGGGTCGACCGTGTTTGCCGCCCAGGCTGGCTTGCTTGCGGCCCGCACCCAGATCGGCAAAAACCAGCCTGAGGCCGCGCTGGCCACCCTCGAGTGGGTGGCGCTTCACGCCAGCGAGGGCGAATACCGCCTGATCGCCCGGTTGCGCCAGGCGGGCGTCCTGCTTGAGCAGAAGAGGCCTGATGAAGCCTTGAAATTGCTGCCTACCGACGCGCCCAAGCCGTTTGCCGCCCTGGTCGCCGACCGGCGCGGCGACATCCTGCTGGTTCAAGGCAAGACCGACGAAGCCCGGGCGGCCTTCCAGGCAGCCTATGACGCCATGGACGACACCCTCGACTACCGCCGCCTTGTCGAGGCCAAGCTCACCTCGCTCGGCACGGCTCCTGCCCAGGCCCAGCCGGCAGCTCCCGGAGCCTCTCAATGACTTTGATATCGCCTGCCGTCCGCTTGCTGGCTGCTTTGCTGGGGGCATTGACCCTGGTCGCTTGCTCCAGCAGCACCAAGCCCAAGCCCGCGCCCCTCGAGGACATCAAGCCGCAGATCGCCGGCCGTCAGGTCTGGAGCCAGCGGGTCGGTGAGCTCGGCGCGTCGCTGCGCCCCCTCGCCACGGCAGAGGCCCTGGTTGTGGCGGCGACGAACGGGCAGGTTGCGGCATTCGCGGCCGACAACGGGCGTGAACTCTGGCGCGGCGACGCGGGCGAGCGTCTGAGCGCCGGGGTCGGCAGCGACGGACGCCACAGCGCCGTCGTCACGATCACCAACGAGCTGGTGGTCCTCGACGCCGGCAAACCGCTCTGGAAGGCCAGGCTGGCGACGCGGGTGGTGACGCCCCCCCTGGTGGCCGGCGAGCGGGTCTTCGTGCTGGGCATCGACCGCAGCGTTCAGGCCTTCGATGCCCTCGACGGACGCAAGCTCTGGGTCCAGCAGCGTGCCGGGGATCCCCTGACCCTGCTGCAGCCGGGCGTGCTGATGGCCTGGAAGGACACGCTGGTGGCGGGGCAGGGCGCGCGCATGGCCGGTTTCGATCCGTTGCGGGGCACCCTGCGCTGGGAGGCCGTCGTGGCTTCACCGCGCGGCGGCAACGAGCTGGAGCGGCTGGCCGACCTCGTCGGCCCGGCCTCCCGCGTTGGTGACACCCTCTGTGCACGCGGTTTCCAGGCGGCGGTGGGCTGTGTCAACGCCTCGCGCGGCACCGCGATCTGGTCCAAGCCCGTGGGTGGCCTGGCCGGGGTGGCGGCCGATGAGCAATATGTTTTTGGGGCTGATGCCAATGACCGTGTTCAGGCCTGGAAGATCGGCAACGGCGAACTGGCCTGGAGCTCCGAGCGCTTTCTCCACCGGGGCTTGAGCGCCCCGCTGGTGACCGGGCGAACCGTGGTGTTTGGGGACGATGCCGGTTATCTGCATTTCCTGGACCGTGAGACCGGCGGCAGCTTGCTGCGCCTGCCCACGGACGGCGGTGCGATCCAGGCCGCACCCGTGCGCGCGGGCACCACCTTGCTGGTCGTGACCCGCGGCGGCGGCGTCTTCGCGTTCCGCCCCGAATGAGAACGATCCGGCGCAGGGCGCCGGGGCGATTTGGGGTGACGCGATGATGAAACCTGTGCTGGCCCTGGTCGGGCGGCCCAATGTGGGCAAGTCGACCCTCTTCAACCGCCTCACGAAAAGCCGCGACGCAATCGTTGCCGATTTCGCGGGCTTGACGCGCGATCGCCATTACGGCGACGGCCGGCTGGGCGACCGCGAGTTCATCGCGGTCGACACGGGTGGTTTCGAGCCCACCGCCGAGAGTGGCATCTACAAGGAGATGGCCAAGCAGACTCGGCAGGCGGTCGCCGAGGCGGACGCGGTGATCTTCGTGGTCGATGTGCGCTCGGGGGTCTCGGGTCAGGACCACGACATCGCCCGCTACCTGCGCACCGTGGGCAAGAAGGTCCTGATTGCTGCCAACAAAGCCGAGGGCATGCAGGACTCGGTGCTAGCCGCCGAGTTCTTCGAGCTCGGCATGGGGGAACCCCACCCGATCTCGGCCTCGCATGGCCAGGGCATCCGCAGCCTGCTGGAGGCGGCGCTGGAGGGTTTCGACTTCGGCGATGAGACCTCGGAGGACCTGAACGACCCCGACAGACCGATCCGTCTGGCCGTCGCCGGGCGGCCCAACGTGGGCAAGTCCACCCTCATCAACACCTGGCTCGGAGAGGAGCGGCTGGTCGCTTTCGATCTTCCCGGCACCACGCGGGACGCCATCAGCGTCCCCTTCGAGCGGGGCGGCCAGAAGTTTGAGCTGATCGACACGGCCGGCCTGCGGCGCAAGGGACGGGTGTTCGAGGCCATCGAAAAGTTCTCGGTGGTCAAGACCCT
>CAISYQ010000022.1 GCA_903889735.1 uncultured Methylibium sp. | reverse complement strand
TCGGTGTTGCCCGGGTCCATCTGGTAGACCTTCTTGTTGCTCTTGCCGAGGTTGCCGGCCGAGCCGACCGCGTCGCGGAAGGGGCCGTAGAAGGCGCTGGCGTACTTGGCGCTGTAGGCCATGATGCGGGTGTGGATGAGCCCGCGGGCCTCGAGCGCGTCGCGGATGGCACCGATGCGCCCGTCCATCATGTCGCTGGGCGCCACGATGTCCACGCCGGCCTCGGCCTGCACCAGCGCCTGCTGCCTCAGCACCGCCACCGTCTCGTCGTTGAGGATGTAGCCGGTGTCGTCGATCAGGCCGTCTTGGCCGTGGGTGGTGAAGGGGTCCAGGGCCACGTCGGTCAGCACGCCGAGCCCGGGGAAGCGCTTCTTCAGCTCGCGCACGACCGTCGGCACCAGGCCCTCGGGGTTGGTGGCCTCGCGGCCGTCCTCGGTCTTCTTGGCGACATCGATCACCGGGAAGAGCGCCATCACCGGGATGCCGAGCGCCACGCACTCCTCGGCCACTGGCAGCAGCCGGTCCAGGCTCAGGCGCTGGACGCCGGGCATCGAGGCCACGTCCTGGACGCGGCCTTGGCCCTCGAGAACGAAGACTGGCAGGATCAGGTCGCGGGCCGCGAGGTTGTGCTCGCGCACGAGGTCGCGGGTGAAGGCGTCGCGGCGCAGGCGCCTGGGGCGGCTGGCGGGAAAGCGTTGCGGGTAGGTGCTCAAGGTCGGTGTCCGGTCGGTGCCGGGCGGCCTGGCGAGGGGCATGCGGAGCAGCCCCTCTGCAAGCCGCAGGCTGTTAATATTTGGTTTGGATGATACGTCGCAAGGCGCGATTCCCCTGCTTTTCCTCCCTGAGCAGGAGCCTGCCGCGTGACAGCGAACAGGCTTTCCCGCCCCGGCCACGCTGGGGCATTTTTTTTGTCTGCGGCGCCCTGCCGCCGCCCGCGTCTGGGTACGCCCCAAGCGGTTTTGCGCCGTTCATAATCGGTCGATGAGCAGCGCATACCTCTGGGTCAAGGCCTTCCACATCGTCTTCATCGCTGCCTGGTTTGCCGGCCTGTTCTACCTGCCCCGCATCCTGGTCAACCTGGCCATGGTGCCGGCTGACAGCACCGCCGAGCGCGACCGGTTGCTCCTCATGGGCCGCAAGCTCTACCGCTTCAGCAGCCTCTTGATGCTGCCGGCGCTGGCGCTCGGGTTGTGGCTCTGGCTGGGCCTGGGCATCGGCCAGGGGCCCGGCAGTGGCTGGATGCACGCCAAGCTGGCACTGGTGATCGGCGTGATCGGTTACCACCACCTGTGCCGCCGGCTGTTGCGCGATTTCGAGCAGGGACGCAACCGCCGCAGCCACCGGTGGTTCCGGGTCTACAACGAGGGCTCGGTGCTGGTGTTCGCCGCCGTTGTCGTGCTGGTGGTCGTCAAGCCCTTCTGAGCACGTGGGTCCATCCACGCGGCCTCGCAGCTCGGCCTGGTTGCTGGCGGCGGCCTTTGCCGGCCTCATCGTCTATGCCAGCCTGCACCCCTTCGCCGGCTGGCAGGCGCCGAAACCCCCGGGGTTGATCGGCTGGGGCTTGCCCCGCCCCGGGGGGCTCGGCCGCTTTGATGTCGTCAGCAACTTCTTCGCCTACCTGCCCCTGGGCGCCTTGATCGCGACCGGCTGCCTGCGCGACGGCGCCAACCGCACCCTGGCCTGGGCCTTGGGCGTGCTCGTGCCCGGCGCACTCAGCTATGGGCTCGAGCAGGCCCAGCATTTCCTGCCGCCGCGCGTGCCCTCGGTCATCGATTGGCAGCTCAACACCGCCGGCGCAGCGGCAGGCGCCCTGCTCACGCTGGCCGCACAGGCCGGCGGGGCCTTGGCAGCCTGGCAGCGCTGGCGCACGCGCTGGCTGCTGCCGGGGCAGGGCGGAGGCATCACCCTGCTGCTGCTGTGGCCGGTGGCGCTGCTGTTTCCGCCGCCCCTGCCCTTCGGGCTCGGGCAGGTGCTGAGTCGTCTCCACGCCACGGCGATGGGCTGGCTCGAAGGCACGGCCTGGGCAGGTTGGCTGCGAGCCGGCGATTTCATGCCGACCCTGGCGCTCGCGCCCGGCATCGAGCGTCTGGTGATCCTGGCGGGCCTGCTCTCGCCCTGCCTGCTGGCCTGCAGCATCACGCGGCCGGGCTGGCTGCGCGCCCTGCCGCTCGCGGGCGTCCTGCTGCTGGGGGTGGGGGCAACGATGCTGTCCACCGCCCTGAATTTCGGGCCAGAGTCGGCGCTGGACTGGATCACGCCGTCGGTGGGCGCGGCGCTGGGCCTGGTGCTCGGGCTGGCCCTGTTGTCGCTCTGGCTGCCGGGGCGCGCGGCGGCGGGGCTGGGGTTCCTGGTGATCCTCACCGGCCTGACCTTCGTGCAGGCCGCCCCGGCCGATCCGTACCACGCGGCGAGCCTGCAGGCCTGGGAGGGCGGTCGCTTCATCCGGCTGCACGGACTGGCCCAGTGGATCGGATGGTTGTGGCCCTATGCGGCGCTGGCCTTCTTCCTGCGGCGGTTCGCCCGCGGGGAGGCGTGAGCCGGCCGGGCCGGCGAGGCACCGCGGCGGCACAGTCTGCGAGGCCGCCCCGGGTGGGCCCAAGGGGCCTGATACGGGCATCGTCCCCAGCAGCCACCCAGGGTTCGCGGTCCGATGGCAGGGACTTGCGGGGCGCTCGGGGCCATCCACAAACCTACAATTCGGCCATGAGCTACTACGAACGCCACATCTTCTTCTGCCTGAACCAGCGCGAGGGTGAAGCCTGCTGCGCCGACCAGGGCGCCGAGGCGGCGTTCGCCCGCTGCAAGTCGCAGGCGAAGGCGGCCGGGTTGCTGGGCGCGGGCCAGGTGCGCGTCAACCGCGCGGGTTGCCTGGACCGCTGCGCGGGTGGCCCGGTGGCGGTGGTCTACCCCGAGGGCGTCTGGTACAGCTTCGTGGACTTGGAGGACATCGACGAGATCGTCGATTCCCACCTGGGCCGCGGCGAGGTGGTCGAGCGCTTGCGCCTGCCGCCCGACGTGGGCCGCTGAAGCGCGCCACCCCAGCGCCTTGTGGCCATGAACGCCCAGACGCAGTCGCTCTCCATCGCCGGCCCCGCGGGCCCGATCGAGTGCGCCCAGGACGACCCCGCCGGCGCGCCCACCGCCCTGATGGTGATCTGCCACCCCCACCCGCTGCATGGCGGCAGCATGGATCACAAGGTGGTGCACACGCTGGCCCGCGCCGGACTGCAGTGGGGCTACCGCACCCTGCGCTTCAATTTCCGTGGCGTCGGCGCCTCGGCCGGGGCCTGGGACGAGGGCCGTGGGGAGGTCGAGGACGCCCTGGCGGTCATCGCCGCCGGCCGCGTGTCGGCGCCCTTGCTGCCGCTGGTGCTGGGCGGTTTCTCCTTTGGCGGCTTCGTCGCCGCGGCCGCGGCCGACCGGCTCGCGGCGCTGGGGCCTACCGGGGCGGCGCAGCGCCTGGCCTTGGTGGCGCCCTCGACCGAGAAGCAGGACGTACCGCCAATTCCCTCGGCCTTGCGCGATCGCACCGTGGTGATCCACGGCGAGGACGACGAGGTCGTGCCGCTCGCCGCCACGCTCGCCTGGGCCCGACCCCAGCGGCTGCCAGTCACGGTGGTGGCCGGCGTCGGGCATTTCTTCCACGGCCAGCTCGGGCTGCTCAAGACCCTGCTGCTGCGGGGCCTGGCGCCGCTGCCGGTCCCTGGCCCCTGAG
>CAISYQ010000021.1 GCA_903889735.1 uncultured Methylibium sp. | reverse complement strand
GACCAGGGTGGTGGCGGTGGCGGCGTCGTAGCGCGAGATGTAGTCCAGGCTGACATCGCAGAAGCTGCACTTCTTCCAGTAGCAGCCATGCGCCACCGTGAGCTTGTTCCAGCGCCCGTCCGACCACAGCCGGTGCATGGGGTTGAGCATGTCCAGCAGCGAGAGGTAGCGCTGCAGCGGCAGACCGTCCCAGGTGGGCGTGCCAACCTCGTCGAAGGGAACGTCCGGCTCGACGAAATTGACGTAGCGGACCTCCTGCGTCCCGGCTGGCCGCAGGAAGGTGCGCACCAGTCGGCTGGCCGAGCGGCGGCCCGCCAGGTGCTCCAGCAGGGCCAGCAGCGGGCGCTCGCCGGCGTCGAGGGTGAGGAAGTCGAAATGGTCGAAGACGCGCGGCTCGGCGAGCTCGCGCAGCTCGGTGTTGACATAGCCGCCGCCCAGCGCCGTGTGGATGGCCGGGTCCAGCGCCTTGATGGTCTGGGCAATGCGGAAGGCCGCGTACACCGCGCCGGGAAAGGGCACCGAGATCAGCACCAGGGTGGGCTGGTGGCGCTCGATCGCGCCGCGGGTGAGCGTGGCCAGCAATTCGTCGAGCAGCGTGGGCGGGGCCGCCAGCGCCTCGGCCAGGGGGTCGAAGCTGGGCTGGCTGCGGGCCAGGCTCTCGCCGTAGCGGACGAATTCGAAGCGCGGATCCACCGCCTCGCGCACCACGTCGGCGAGGTCATTGAGGTAGAGCGTGGCCAGGTGCCGGGCGCGGTCCTGCACGCCCAGGGTGCCGAAGGCCCAGGCCATGGGATCGCCGCCGTCGGGGTCGTCGAAGACCTCGAGCGAGGCGAAGCGGCCGCCCTCGGGCAAGAAGGCGCGGGTGCAGATGCGGTGGGCCAGGGTGGCATCGCGCCCCTGCAGGAAGGCCACCGTGGGCGCGATGGTCGCCGCATAGCGGTCAACCTGCGCCAGGAAGGCGGCCACCGCCGGGCTGCGTGATGCCGCCGGGAGCGACGCGGCCTGGGCGCGCACGGCCTCCAGGCCCGCAGGCGAGAGCAGCTCGAGGGCCAGCGCCAGCGCCAGATCCTCCTGCACGGCCGGCACGCCGCGCGAACGCAGGAAGCCGGTGAGGTAGGCCGTCGATGGATAGGGCGTGTTGAGCTGCGTCATCGGCGCGATGAGGGACAGCACCTTCACGGGCGGCGAGGTGTCGGGTCGCGCTGGCGCAGGGGTGGCCGGGTGGGCCGCGTTGGCGGGGGACATGGGGGCGGGCGGGGGGTGGTGGCCGGACTCGCCGGGACCATAACAGCCGGCGAGAGATCAGGTGGGCGCGGGTTGGGGGCCACCGGGTTCAGGGTGAGGTGCGGGCGCTCGATCCGGCGCTGGGTGGCGCGCTGGATCAGGCGGGCGGGGCGCGACGCTGCGCTCATGTCCCCCGGCGCCGGCCCAGGGCCGACGCCTCCTCCTTCACTTCGCTTCGCATCGCGCCCCACCCGCCTGATCCGACAGGTTGGGTTGCTTAAGATGCCCGCTTGAACGATGTGCCCCGCTGCAACCGCCTCGGCCTTGCGCCGCTTGCTGCGCAGCGTGGGCCGGGGGGATGGCCGTGGGGATGG
>CAISYQ010000020.1 GCA_903889735.1 uncultured Methylibium sp. | reverse complement strand
TCAATCGTGACCGGGCTCTGCAGGTAACTGTTGGCCAGGCGCTTGATTTCGGGCGAGAAGGTGGCCGAGAACAGCAGCGTCTGGCGCGTCTTGGGCAGGTAGCTCAAGATGCGCTGCAGGTCGGGCAGGAAGCCGATGTCGAGCATGCGGTCGGCCTCGTCGAGCACCACGTACTCCACCTGGCTCAGAGAGCAGTTCTTGGCCTCGATGTGGTCGAGCAGCCGGCCCGGCGTGGCGATCAGCACCTCCACGCCTTTCTTCAGTACGGCGGTCTGCGGCTTCATGTCGATGCCGCCGAACACCACCGTGGCACGCAGCTGGGTGTGCTTGGAGTAGGTCTTGATGCTGTTGGCCACCTGGTCGGCCAGCTCGCGGGTGGGCGCGATCACCAGCGCCCGCACCGGGTGGCGGGCCGGCGACACGCTGGCCGTCTCGTGGCGCAGCATCTTCTGCAGCAGCGGGATCGAGAAGGCGGCCGTCTTGCCGGTGCCGGTCTGGGCGGCGCCCATCACGTCGCGCCCCGCCAGCACCAGCGGAATGGCCTGGGCCTGGATCGGCGTCATCGTCATGTAGCCGGAATCGGCCACAGCCCTCAGCAGCTTGGGATCGAGCGGCAGGGTGTCGAAACGGGCGGGTGCGGCCTCGGGGGCGGCGGTGGTTTGATCGTCGTGCATCACCAATGATTATCGGCCATGCGCACCGCGCCTGCGGTCCGCGGGCCAGCGCTCAGCGCCGGATCACCATCCAGCGGGGCGCCTTGAAGCGCACGATCTTCGCGTAGAGCACCACGTAGGTCACCCCAAACACCAGGATGAAAGCACCCAAGATACGGGAGTCGTCCCAGAACAGCAGGCTGGGGCCCACCGCCATCATGCACAGCATCCAGAGGTAGGGCGCGGTCATCGAGTTGCGCCGCGTCATGGTCCTGGCATCCTGGCTGCCGATGGCCCAGCGCAGCACCCGCCGGTAAATCAGGCTGTGCAGGTGCACGCCGTCCGGCATGCTGAAGGCACGGCCGCGCACGAACTTGCGCCGGTACATGGAAAACAGCGTCTCGAATACCGGATAAATGGCCAGCAGCAAGGGAAACAGCGGCGATACCCCGGGGTTGCGATGCACCAGCAGGATGCCCAGCTCGGCCAGATAGAAACCCAGGAAATAAGCGCCGCCATCGCCCAGGAAAATCAAGCCGGCCGGGTAATTCCAGACAAAGAAACCCAGCAAAGCCCCCGCGCCGATCAGGCCCGCCGTCATCAGCGCGGTATCGCCCACCTGGTAGGCCACATAGGTGATGGCCACCAGCATCATCAACACGCACATTGAGGCCAGGCCGTTGAAACCGTCGATGATGTTGACGGCATTGGCAATGCCCGCCACCGCCAGCACTGCGAGCAGCGTCGCGCCCACCGCCGTGCCGGCGATCCAGTCCACCCCGGGCAGGTCGGTGCGGATCACGCTGGCGTCGAGCAGCCACACCGCCATCGCGGCGGAGGCCGCCGTCGCCAGCAGGCGTGCCCTGGGCGACACCCGCTTGGTGAGGTCCTCCGCCAGCCCCGCCATGAAGGCCGGCAAGCCGCAGGCCAGCAGCAGCAGGGCCATGCGGCTCGAGGCGTCGTTGCGCCACCAAGCCATGCCCAGGGCCACCAGCAGCAGCGCCCCGAAAATTCCCAGGCCACCCACCCGCGGCACCGGGCGCGCGTGAAATTTCTGGGGCCCGCTCAAATCATGGTCGGCCGAAAACCGCCCATGGGAGCGGCTGGAGCGGACGACCCAGAGGGTCAGGGCGGCAGATATTGCGAAACTGAACAGCAACCAAAGCATGCAGGAAGTGTAGTCACCCCACGACGCGGCAACGCCAGTTTGTACCCCCTGAAACGCCTTCCGGTTGAACCTGATCGGTATAGTCCTACAAGCCAATCACCAGCTGGCTTTCTCTTTCAGATCTCTTGAGCTGCCGCTCCCATTCCATCGGTGGTGAGCCCAGCGCACCGACCCTTTCTTGCTTTCTTGTTCACCCGGTCTTCGCATGCAGCACATCGTTCCCGTCATCCTGGCCGGCGGTTCCGGCACACGCCTGTGGCCGCTGAGCCGGGCGCTCTACCCCAAACAGTTCCTGGCCCTGGCGGGCACGCAGACGCTGTTCCAGCAGGCGGTGCTGCGGTTGATGGCGCTGTCGCCGGGTCAAGGGTCGGAACCATTTGCCATGGCGGCCCCGCTGGTGGTGGGCAACGAAGAGCACCGCTTCATGCTGCTCGAGCAGTTGCGCGAGATCGCGATCGCCCCCGCTGCGCTGCTGCTGGAGCCCGCGGGCCGCAACACCGCCCCGGCGCTCACGCTGGCTGCCCTGGCGGCCCAAGACCGCGGCAATGCGGCGGGGCATGACCCGATCCTGATCGTCACCCCTGCCGACCAGGCCGTAACCAACCCCGACGCCTTCGGAGCCGCTCTGGGCTTGGCGATCGCGGCCGCGGCCGAGGGGCATCTGGTGACCCTGGGCATCCCGCCCGACCGGCCGGAAACCGGCTTTGGCTACATCCACAGCGAGGGCGAGGCGGGCGTGCGGCCTGTGCGGGCCTTCGTGGAAAAGCCGGACCTTGCCACCGCGCAGAGTTACCTAGCGAGCGGCGACTACGCCTGGAACAGCGGCATCTTCGTGCTGAAGGCCTCGGTGTGGCTGGCGGCGCTGGAGCGGTTTCGCCCCGACATCGCCGCTGCGACCCAGAAGGCCTGGACGGGGCGCCGCGTGGATGTCAGCTTCGTGCGGCCGGATGCCACCGCCTTTGCGGCGATCCCGTCTGAATCGATCGACTACGCCGTGATGGAGCCCTGCCCGGCACAGCCGCAGGCCGGTTTCGCCGTGAAGATGGTGCCCCTCGACGCCGGCTGGAGCGACCTGGGCGCCTGGGAGGCCGTCTGGCAGGTCAGCGAGCGGGATGCGCAGGGCAATG
>CAISYQ010000019.1 GCA_903889735.1 uncultured Methylibium sp. | reverse complement strand
TGGAGAACAGGCTGCACTTCGGTGCCGATTACGCCGAGACCCTGAGGAGTTGGCGGGCGGCCTTCATGGGCGAGGGCGAGCGCGTCAGCCGGCTGGGCTTTGACACCCGCTTCGTGCGCATCTGGGAGTTCTACCTCGCCTACTGTGAAGCGGCCTTCGACACCGGCAACACCGACGTCGTGCAGTTCACGCTGCGCAAGGCCTGAACGGAGAGCCCCCATGGAACGCCGCCACTGCCTCCACCTGCTGGCCGGTGCCGCCAGCCTGGCGCTCGCCCCGGCGCTGAGGGCCCAGCCCGCCCCCCTGCCGGCCACACCGACCGAGGTCCAGGCCGAGCTGCCCGGCGCGCGCCTGCAGGGGAGCGGGCGCCTGCGCTTCTTCGGCCTGCACATCTACGACGTGCAGCTCTGGGTCGCCCCCAGCCACCCCGCCGAGGTGGCGGCACGCGAGGACTACCTCCGGCACGCGTTCATGCTGGAGCTGGTCTACGCGCGGGGACTGGAGGGCCGCAAGATCGCCGAGCGATCGATCGAGGAAATGGAGCGCGCCGGCCGCCTGCCGCCGACCCAGTCGCAATCCTGGCTGGCCTTCATGGCCCAGGCCTTCCCGAACGTCGAGGCGGGCACAAGGCTGAGCGCGCTGCACCGTCCCGCCGAGGCCGTGCGCTTCTTCGTCAACGGCAACGCCGGCGCCGAGATCCGTGACGCCGAATTCGCCCGGCGCTTCTTTGGCATCTGGCTCGCGCCGCAGACCTCGGAGCCCAAGATGCGGCTGCAGCTGCTCGGGATCGGCGCTTGAGTCTCGCCCCAGGGGCGGCCGCCGAACGCCCACCGACCGCCGCGCCGGGCGCGCCGGCGGGTGGCATCGAAGGCCGCGCCGCCGGCCTGCGCTACGGCGCGCTGGGTCTGCCGCTGGCCTTCGTCGCCTTGCCGCTCTACGTGGTGCTGCCGGCCCATTACGCGGATCAATACGGCGTGCCGCTGGCGCTGCTGGGCGCGGTGCTGCTCGGCGCGCGGCTGCTCGACGCCATCGCCGACCCGCTGATCGGCCGCTGGGTCGACCGGCTGTTCGAGCGTGGTGCGCGCGCGGCCTGGCGGGCCGCGGCGGCCGCGGCGGTGCTGCTGGCGCTGGGTTTTCGCGCGCTGTTCTTCCCGGCGGTGGACGGCACCGCGGCCCTGCTGGCCTGGTGCGCGGCGGGCCTGGCCGTCACTTACCTGGCCTTCAGCGTCGTCACCGTGGTGCACCAGGCCTGGGGCGCCCGCCTCGGCGGCGACGAGCCCCGGCGCGCCCGGGTGGTGGCCTGGCGCGAGGGCGCGGCCCTGGTCGGCGTGCTGGTCGCGAGCGTGCTGCCCTCGGTGGCCGGCCTGCAGTGGTCGACCGCCATCTTCGCCTTGCTGCTGGCCGCGGGCCTGGGGCTGCTGGCCGGCGCGCCGCGGCCGCCCGAGGCGGCGGCGTGCAAGGGCAACGAAGACGGGCTCGCACCGCCGCAGAGGCGCGGCGGGGCAGCCGCGCGAAGCCTCGACCAGGGGGCCGAGGCGGGCCTGCGCCAACCCGATGACCTCTGGCTGCCCTTCGGCGTCACCGCCTTCCGCCGGCTGCTGGCGGTCTTCATGGTCAATGGCATCGCCAGCGCCATCCCCGCCACGCTGGTGCTCTTCTTCATCCGGGACCGGCTGCAGGCCCCCGACTGGGAACCGGCCTTCCTGGCGGCCTATTTCGCCGCCGGTGCGCTGTCGATCCCGCTCTGGGTGAGGGCGGTGGGCCGGCTCGGGCTCGCGCCGGCCTGGCTGCTGGGCATGCTGCTGAACGTGGCGGCCTTCGTGGGCGCGGCCGCACTCGGGGCGGGCGACACGCTCGCCTACCTGGCGGTGTGCGTGGCCAGCGGCATCGGGCTCGGGGCCGACCTGACCCTGCCCGGCGCGCTGCTGGCCGGCGTGATCCAGCGCGCCGGTCATGCCGGGCGCCGCGAAGGCGCCTACTTCGGCTGGTGGAATTTCGCCACCAAGCTCAACCTTGCGCTGGCCGCCGGCCTGGCGCTGCCGCTGCTCTCGGCCTTCGGCTTCGAGAGCGGCGTGCGCGACGAATCCGCCCTGCAGGCCCTGACCCTCGTCTACTGCCTGCTGCCCTGCGCGCTCAAGATCACCGCCGCCGCCTTGCTGTGGGCGCTGTGGCTGCGCCATCCCGACCCCGGAGTCCGACCATGAAGCCTTGCCTGCCCTCATCAACGCCCCCGTCCCTGTCTTTGCCGGCCCCGGCCGGTCGACGCTTCGCCGCGCTCGCCGGCGCGCTGCGGGCTCGGCTCCACCGGCTGGGGTCCGCCCTGGGAGCGCCGGCGCGCCGCCACCGGCTCGGCGCCGCCCTGGCGCCGGCCCTGCTGGTGCTGGCCCTGAGCGGCTGCGCGGGCCCCTCGGTCAGCGACTACGCGGCCGAGCAGCCTGTGCTGGACCTGTCGCGCTACTTCGACGGCACGGTCACCGCCCACGGCCTCTTCACCGACCGCAGCGGCCAGGTGGTCAAGCGCTTCAGCGTGGTGATGAAATGCAGCTGGCAAGGCGACGAGGGCGTGCTCGACGAGGACTTCACCTACGCCGACGGCAGCAAGCAGAAGCGGGTGTGGCGCCTGAAGAAGCTCGGTGGCGGCCGCTACAGCGGGACCGCGGACGACGTGGTCGGCAGCGCCAGCGGCCAGACCGCGGGCAACGCCTTCAACTGGAAGTACACGCTCAGCCTGCCGGTGGACGGCAAGGTCTACGAGGTGCAGTTCGACGACTGGATGTACCTGATGGACGACAAGGTGATGCTGAACAAGGCGGTGATGAGCAAGTTCGGCATCCGGCTCGGCGAGGTCACGCTGGCCTTCTACAAACCCTGAAGCGCAAACCCTGAGGCGCAACCCCTGATGCACAGGCCCTGACGCGCTGTGACGCATTCCCGCGAGCGCCGCCACGCCCCCGGGCGGCAGGACCGCTCCTCGTTGCCATTCCCTTTGCTGCACGTCCCGACCGGAGCGCCCCCATGCCCCTGAATCCCCGCATCGATGACTGGAGTGGTCGCCTGTGCTGGCTGCTCGGCGCCTCCACCGGTATCGGCCGGGCGACCGCCTCGGCCCTGCATGCGCGCGGTGCGACCGTGGTCGTGTCGGCGCGCAACGCGCAGGCGCTGGCGGATTTCGTGGCGGTCCACCCAGGCAGCCATGCGGTGGTGGTCGATGCCTCAGACCGGGCCGCGGTGGCGGCGGCCGCGGCCCAGGTCCTGGCGCTTGGCATGGACCCCCATGGCGCCAAGCCGCCGGCCGGGCTGGCGCTGGCGATGTACTGCGCCGGACACTACAAAGCCATGCGCGCCACGGACTTCGACCTGGCCGAGATGCTCAAGCACCAGCAGGTCAACTACGTCGGCGCCCTGCACCTGATCGATGCTGTGCTGCCGACCCTGCTGCGGCAGGGAAGCGGCCACCTCAGCCTCGTCTCCAGCGTGGCGGGCTACCGCGGCCTGCCCCACTCGCTGGCCTACGGGCCGACCAAGGCGGCGCTGATCAACCTGGCGCAGACGCTCTACCTCGACCTCAGCGAGCGCGGCATCGGCGTCTCGGTGATCAACCCCGGCTTCGTCGAGACGCCGCTGACGGCCGGCAACGAATTCAAGATGCCGGCGCTGATCACACCCGAAGTGGCGGCCCGCCACATCCTTGCGGGCGGGGCGGGGGGGGACTTCGAGATCCATTTCCCCAAGCGCTTCACCCGCTGGCTCAAGGCCCTGAGCCACCTGAGCGACGCGCTCTACTTCAAGGCCGTGCGGCGGGCCACCGGCCTGTGAGCCGCTCCCGGGCGGCGCACCTCGGCCTTCAAACCCTCCCGAGCCGAGCCGCCCACCCCACCTGAGCACCGGACGCGTCCCATGCCGACATCCATCACCACCGACCCCCGTGTGCAGCGGGTCATCACCGCCTTCGAGGCCCTGGCACGCGAGGACCTCCGCAGGCTGTCCGACCTCTACACCGAGGACACGCGCTTCAAGGACCCCTTCAACGAGGTGCAGGGACTGGCCGGCGTGCAGGCTGTGTTCGAGCACATGTTCGTCGCGCTGGACGGGCCCCGCTTCGTCGTCACCGAGGCCATCGTGCAGGGCGATCAGTGCTTCCTGGTGTGGGATTTCCTGTTCCGCTTCAAGCGCTTCTCGCGCGAACTGCAGACGGTTCGCGGCGGCTCGCACCTGAAGTTCGCCGCCGACGGCCGCATCGCCCTGCACCGCGACTACTGGGACGCGGCCGAGGAGCTCTACGAGAAGCTGCCCGCGGTGGGTGCGCTGATGCGCTGGCTCAAGCGGCGGGCGAATTCCTGATCCGAACGGCCGGTCGACGGAGCGCCTCAGCGGCGCGGCAGGCCCAGAGACAGCGGCTCGCGCTCCTCGAACAGACAGTCACCGCCGCCCCAGCGACCGCCCGCCTCCTCGCAGATCCCCACGGCATGCTGGACCTTGAGCCAGAAGACCAGGACCAGCACCGAGAGGCCGGCCACCGCGACCCAAGCCGGCCTCACCCCAGCCAGCCGCGGCGCCGGAAATAGACGAAGGGCGCGATGGCGCTGGCCAACATCAGGGCCAGGGCGAAGGGGTAGCCATAGGCCCAGTCGAGTTCGGGAAACCAGCTGCGGAAGTTCCTGCCGTAGATGCTGGCGATCAGCGTGGGCGGCAGGAAGGCCACGCTGGCCACCGAGAAGATCTTGATGATCTTGTTTTGGTTGATGTTGATGAAGCCGACGATGGCGTCCATCAGGAAGTTGATCTTGTCGAACAGGAAGGCGGTGTGCGAATCCAGCGAGTCGAGGTCGCGCAGGATCTGGCGCGCCTCCTCGAACTGCTCGGCACCGAGCATGCGG
>CAISYQ010000018.1 GCA_903889735.1 uncultured Methylibium sp. | reverse complement strand
TCGCTCTGGAGCTGCTGCGATTGCTGCTGCTGAACCTGCAACGCCTCGTCGCGGGCGGCAAGCGACGCGGCCAAGGCTTGCGCGGAGGTTTCCGCCGCGAGCAGGCGGGTTTGCAAGTCCTGGAGGTGGACGCGCTGCGGGTTGCGCTTGAGCAGCCAGGTTGCGTGGGGATAGAGGGCGTCCTCGTCTTCGAGGACCGGATCGAATCCCCGCGCTTCCAGCAGCCGCAGGAGGTCCTCGATCGCGGCGTCGCCTTCATAGAGCGACTCGGCACCGGCCCGCACGATGACATGCTCGAAGGCCAGCAAGGTCTTGGGTGCGAGTTGCTCCAGCAGATCGAAGGCCTGGCTCGGCGCGTCCAGGCACAGCAGGTGGCGGGCTTGCGGGTCGAGGGCCAGGTGTTCGAGCAGCTCGTCCACGGGCTGCGCCGCCACGGGGGCTTCGCCGCGAAGCCGCAGGTTGGGGTAATGGTCCAGCAACCCGGTGGGAGCCGCGACGCCGCTTTCCCTGGGATTGGCCAGCAGCTGGAGCGTGGCCTCGTGGCCCTGGGTCACGGCCGCGATATTCAGGATCTCGACGCCGGGGGTGCCGCGGGTCAGGCGGGCCAGCTCGTCGGCCAACCGGGCCTGGGGCTCGACCAGAACGAAGCGTTGCGCCTGCAGCTTACGCAGGACCGGCCACTCGCTGCAGCCGCCCGCCCCAATGACGACCGCTGCGCCCCAGGGTTCTCCCGTTTGATCTGCAAGAAGCTGGGTCAGCAAGGACTTCATGGGGATGATCCGTTCGCAGGGTCCAGGAGCCGAAGGCCGAGCTGCGTTTCCACGCGGCTGAGCTCGCTGTTGGTGAGCGCCACTTCGGTGTCGGCCAGGTTCTGGTAACTGGTGACGACGTCGATGTTGGTCTTGACGCCGCCTTGGTAGCTCTTGAGGTTGCCGTCCAGCGCCAGCTTGGCCGACTCCACGGCGCGGCGACGGATCTCGACTTCGACGTCCAGCGATTGCGCGGCGCGAAGCAGGCGCAGCGCCTCGTTGTTGGCATTGTCCTGCGCAAAACGCAGGTTCTCCTGGGCACGCAGCAGCTCGGTGGCGGCGCGCTGGTAGCTGTAGATCTGCCCGGCGCCCAAGGGGGTGTTGAGCGTGAAGCCGATGCGGGTGTCCGTGTAAGACGATGCCGCCCCGGCCGTCTGGCCGCGTGAGGCGATGGCCGAGAGCTGCGGCAAGTACTGGGAGCGGGTTCGCTTGGTGGCGATGTCCTGCAGCGCCAGCGCCTGCCGGGCTGAAACCACGGTGGTGGCGCCCTCCCTCACCCGGTCGACATAGGCCATGTCATCCGGCGCGGGCGGCGGGCCTTCCACCGCATCGGTCACGCTCACGACTTCGGGGCGGGCCTGAAGGCCGGTGATGAGCGTGAAGCTGCGCAGGGCAGTCTGGAGCGCGTTTTGCTGGCTGACGCGGTTGGCCTGCGCCACCGCAGCGCGGACCTCGAAATCGCTCACCTCGGTGATGGTGCCCTGCCCGAGCTCGCGCATGCGCCGGGCGCGGCGCAGCTGGGTCTCCAGGCCCTCGATCTGCACCCCGGTGGCGCGGATGGCCTCGCGGCTGCGGATGATCTCGGACATCGCCTTAAAGAGGCGCAGCTGGAGATCGTTGCGGGCCTGGCGTTCCTCGGCACCGACCAGCCCCGTCAGGGGGTCCACCTGCTGCAGGTTCAGGTAGCTGTCGTAATTGAGCAAGGGCTGGGTGATGGTGATCGCCCGGTTGGTACCGCCGGTGCCCACGTCGCTGCGGGCATAGCTGAGGTTGGCGACCGGGTAGTAAGCGGACTTGGCCTCCGCCACCTGCACACGGCGCCCACCCACGCCGGCCAGCGCCGCGGCAAACTGGGCATCGGAGCGCTCGGCAGCCACCAGGGATTCCTTGAAGCTCTGCGCTCGCGCCCCGGGGGCGACCCAAACACCCAGGAAGAAGACGGCAGCAGCGACCGACAGCAATGGCTTGGAACGGCGAGCGTCAACGTGCATGGGGACGGCGCACGAGGCGCTCAGTTAGTCTTTGAAGCTGCGGGCCAGGCGGTCGGTCAGCGGCTTGAGCAAGTAGCTCATGAAGCTGCGCTCGCCGGTCTTGATGATCACGTCGGCGGGCATGCCGGGCTGGATGTGTTGTTCGCCCAGGCGCTTGCGGCCCTCGACGGTGGTTTCCACCTGGGCGAGGTAGTACTCGGTGCCGCCGCTCGGCGCGGTGAGCTTGTCGGCGCCCACCAGCTTGACAACGCCCTCGACGACCGGCGTGGTGTTCTGGTTGAAGGCCGAGAAGCGCACATCCACCGGGAGGCCGACCTTGACCTTGTCGATCGACACCGGCGGAACCTGGGCCTCGATGATGAGACCGCCCTCCTCCGGCACGATTTCCATCAGCACCATGCCCGCGGTGATGACGCCGCCCACGGTGTTGACCTTCATGCCGACCACGGTGCCCGAGACAGGCGCCTTCACCTCAGTGAGGCTGCGGTCGAAGGTGAGCGACTGCATGCGGCTCTGGAAGGCCTCGCGGTTCTTCTGGATCTCGGAGAGCTGGTTGTCCACGTCCTTGACGAAGGTGTTGCGCGACTGGACCATCTGGAACTGCGTGGCGGCGATGGTGGCGTCGGTGCGCGTGACCTCGGCGGTGAGGTTGGCCATGTCGCTCTCCAGCGCGCTCTGGGCCCGCAGGACCTCGTTGGCCCGGGATTCGGGCACATAGCCTTCCTTGGCCAGCTGGCTGGTGTTCTTGGCCTCCAGGGCCACCAGCGAGAGCTGGCTGCGCTTCTCGGCAATCACCTTCACGAGGCCGCGCGCCTGGGCCTCCTGGCCGTTGAGCTGCTCCTTGAGGATGCGCTGCTGGTTGTCGAACTCGCTGCGGCGGGAGCCGAAGAGCTGCATCTGCAGCAGCTTGGCTTCGGCCACACGGACATCGGTCTTGCCGAGCTTCTCGATCTCGGGGCGCCACCGGATCTCGCTGCCGGCGCGCTCGGCCAGCAGGCGGCTCTCGGTGGCGAGCAGGTTGATGTACTGGAGCTCGGCGCTGGTGAGGTTGGCCTCGCTGCTGAGCGGGTTGTTCTTGAGGACGACATCGCCCTCCTTCACGAGCGACCCTTCGCGCACCAGGATTTCCTGCACCACCCCGCCGCCCAGGTGCTGCACGGACTTGCGGTTGCCCGCCACCGTGACCGAGCCAGTCAGGACCACACCACCGTCGAGCGGCGCCGTGACCGACCACACAAAGAAGGCGATGAAGGCCACCAGGATGAGGCGGGCCGAGGAGCGCCGGACCTCGCTCTCCTCGATGACGATGGGCTCCAGGCCGTCGCCCCGCGGCTTGAGGCGGGCGGGGTCGTAGGGATTCCAGCCGTCGACCCATTGGCGAAACGCCGCAGCGACCATCATTTGGCTCCGGTGGTCAGCGCAGCGGGCGCCGCATCCTGGGGAGCGCCCACAGCGTCCGCCCCGGGGGGTTGCTGGCGCTTGACCGCCTCAAACAGATCCTTGGGCGGACCGAAGCCCACCTGCCGCCCGCTCTTGAGCACGAGCATGTAGTCGACGATCCCGATCAGGCGAGGCCGGTGGGTCGTGACGATCACGGTGGAGCCGATCTTGCGCAGGTGGTGCATGGCCTGGATCAGCGACTGCTCGCCCACCTCGTCGAGGTTGGCATTGGGCTCGTCAAGCACCACATAGCGGGGGTTACCGTAGAGCGCGCGGGCGATGGCCAGGCGCTGGCGCTGGCCGCCCGAGGGCATGAATCCGGCGTCGCCCAGCGGGGTGTCATAGCCCTTGGGCCAGGCCAGGATGATCTCGTGCATGCCGGCGAGCTGGGCGGCCTCAACCACCGCCTGCGGATCGACCACCCCCATGCGGGCGATGTTCTCGGCCACGCTGCCTTCAAAGAACTCGATCTCCTGGGGCACGTAGCCCATCTTCGGACCCAGCTCGTCGTGGTTCCATTCGGAGATCTCCACGCCGTCCAGGCGCGCGGATCCCGCCGCCGGTGCCCACACCCCCACCAAGAGCCGCGCCAGCGAGCTCTTGCCCGAGGCGCTGGGGCCGACCACG
Organism: uncultured Methylibium sp.; assembly: GCA_903889735.1. Classification (GTDB taxonomy): domain Bacteria; phylum Pseudomonadota; class Gammaproteobacteria; order Burkholderiales; family Burkholderiaceae_C; genus Methylibium. The sequence continues at coordinate 714 of CAISYQ010000018.1, read as the reverse complement.
GCGAGCGCCTGACCCGGGGCGAGCTCGAAGCTGACGCCGCTGAGCACCGGCTTGTCGGCGCCGGGCGGCACGCCGGCCAGATTGCTCACAGTCAGCTTGCCCTGCGGCGCGGGCAGCGCCATCTGCTGGTTGCGCTTGTTGTCTTCCTTCAGGAGCAGGTTGAGCCGCTCATAGGCCTGGCGCGCACGCACGACGTTGGGCCACTGGCTGATGAGCTTTTGCATCGGCCCGACCGCCTTGGAGATGAGCATGGTGGCGGCGATCACCATGCCGCCGGTGATCAGGCCCTCGATCGCCAGGTAAAGGCCCAGGCCCATGCCCAGGGACTGGAAGCTGTGCTGCAGAAAACTGGTGAAGCCGCTGCTCACGCCCGCCGCCTCCGAGGCGTTGACCTGCAAGGTCAGGAAGTCGCGGTGCTTCTGGTACCAGCGGCGGCGCAACGTGGGCATCATGCCCAGCGCCAGCGTGGTTTCGGCTTGGCGCAGAACCGCGGTGGCCAGGCGCGTGGCTTCCTGGTTGGCGTCGTTGGAGGCCTTCAGGGCGGTGGTGGTGAGCCGCTGGTTGACCACGGCCGCCACCAGCATGATGGCCGCGGCCACCAACGAGAACGCCGCCAGATAGGGATGGAACAGGGCGCCCACGATGATGAACAGCAACGCGAACGGTGCCTCCAGCACCGCCAGCACGCCCGGCCCCGAGAGGAATTGGCGCAAC
>CAISYQ010000017.1 GCA_903889735.1 uncultured Methylibium sp. | reverse complement strand
GGGTCCGCCCGAGCGGCGGGCGCCAAGGAGGTCGGCGCCCCAGAGGCTGTACCCCTAGGATCAGCATCGAAAGTAGCAGAACCCAAAGAGGCAGGATCCCAAGAAGCAGGGCTTGGGAAGACGGCCTCCACGGACGCAAGACCGGCTGACCCCTCGCCTGCGCCAAGCCAGCCGGCACCCGCGGCGCCTTCCACGGCGGCCCCGGGCGAGCTCAAGCGCGTGGAGATCACCACCCGGCGCGGCGAGACCGACCAGCGACGCCTATCCACCGCCGGCAAGATCGTGGTCGGGCGGGAGGAGATCGACCAATATGGCGACACCACCCTGGGCGATGTGCTCAAACGCCTGCCGGGCGTGACCCTGGGCGGGCGGCCGGGGCGGGGCGGTGAGATCCGCATGCGCGGCATGGGGGGTGGCTACACGCAGATCCTGATCGACGGCGAGCGCGCGCCGCCGGGTCTGTCGATCGAGCAATTGGCGCCCGAGCAGATCGAGCGCATCGAGATCTACCGTGCTCCGACCGCCGAGACCGGCGCGCGGGCCATCGCCGGCACCATCAACATCATCCTGCGCGAGCCGCTCAAGTTGCGCGGCGACGACCTGCGGCTCACGCTGGGCAGCGAACGCGGCCGGATCCAGCCCAGCGCCTCCTGGACGCGCAATGCCAGCCTGGGCGAGACCGGCAATTACAGCCTCACCCTGTCGGCCTCCCGCTCGGACACCGAGACCGAGACCACCACCCGCACCACCGTCTCCGATGTGGCCACCGGCCAGCTGCGACTCGGACAGGAGGTCCGTTCCCGCCAGCAGGAGGTGCGCGAGCGGGTGACCCTGGGGTCGCGCCTGCAGTGGCCGCTGGGCGGGGGCGATGAGTTCGTGCTGCAGCCCTTCTTCCTGCTGGGGCAGGGCCGCACCGGCGGTACCGGGGTGTTGGACCAGTCGGCCGGCGCCAACCCGGCGCCCTATGCCACCAGCCAGTCCGAGGGCGACGGCCACCTGAGCGTCGGCCGCCTGCTGGCCCAGCTCAAGCAGCGGCTGGACGATGCCACGAGCATGGAGCTGCGCGGCAGCTTCGGGGGTTACCAGGCGCACAACGACAGCGATGTCGACCAGCTCGACCCCGACGGCGCGCCCGCCCTGACCCAGCGCGGCAGCAGCCGCGTCACCGACCGGTCCTGGAGCCTGAACGGCAAGCTCAAGCACCTGTGGGTCGACAAGCACAGCCTGGTCGGCGGGCTGGAGCTCGAGGGCGCTCGGCGCACCGAAGACAGCCTCACCCTGATCAACGGCACGCCGTCGGTGCCGGGCTTCGACGGTGAGCAGCACGCCTCGACCCTGAGGCTTGCCGCCTACGCGCAGGACGAGTGGGATCCCTCGGCCAACTGGTCGGCCTATGCCGGCCTGCGCTGGGAAACCATCCGCACCCGCAGTCCGGCCCTGCCTTCCCTGAACAGCCCCCGAGTGGACAACCAGGGCACGGTGCTCTCACCGCTGCTGCACACGGTGTGGCGCTTCGATGCCCCCTCCCGCGATCAGTTGCGCGCCAGCCTGACCTACAGCTACCGCGCGCCCTCGCTGCAGCAGCTCACCGCCGTGCCGTCGCTGTCGACCCTCTACCCGGCCCCCGGCCCCAACCTCGCCTCCAGCGCCGACCGGGCCGGCAACCCTGGGCTGCAGCCCGAGCTCGCCACCGGCTTCGAGCTGGCGCTGGAACGCTACCTGCCGACCGGCGGCATGGTGTCGGTGGGCTTGTTCCGGCGCAACATCCGCGACCTGATCCGCAGCGTCATCGCCCTAGAGGACGTGAGCTGGGCCGCCGTGCCACGTTGGGTGAGCCGGCCTCAGAACGTGGGCAGCGCGGTCTCGCAGGGGCTGGAGATCGATGCCAAGGCCCAGCTCAGCGAGCTGGTCGAGGGCGCCGCGCCGGTGTCCCTCAAGGCCAACCTCAGTCTCTATGACTCCCGGGTCGATGGCGTGCCCGGTCCCGACAACCGCATCGACCAGCAAGCCCGGGCCAGCGCCAACCTGGGCATCGATCACCGCTGGCGCGGACTGCCGCTGACGCTGGGCGGCAACCTCAGCTGGACGCCGGCCTACACGGTGCAGCAGACCGCGCAGCAGAGCCAGGGCCGCGAGGTCGCCCGCGTGCTCGATGTCTATGCGCAGTGGAGCTTCAGCCCGCTGACGCGGCTGAACCTCTCGATCAGCAACCTCGCCCCGCGGGACTACGTCAACACCAGCGCCTTCGTGGCCGGGGGGCTGTCGCAGACGGTCGCGACGCTCGGCCCGACCTACCGCGTGATCAGCCTCAGGCTGGAGACGAAGCTGTAGGGGTGATCCCGGCGATCGCCCAGCTGGCCTCGCCGTCTACCGGTCGAACCAGGTGCCAGACCTCGTCGATGGGCTCGGCGCCGGCATCGGCTTGCTCGCGCACCAGCCCGTGGAAGCGCACGCTGACCACGTCCTGGCCGGACTCTCGGGCCACCTCGAGCACCGCGGCGTCGAGCTGGACCACATCGGTCTGCTGCGGGG
>CAISYQ010000016.1 GCA_903889735.1 uncultured Methylibium sp. | reverse complement strand
AGTGGGTGGACGGCTCGGCTTACCTGAACCACCTGCAACGGGTGCGCCAGGCCGGCGGCCTGGACCTGCCCGCGAACTTCACCACCGAGCCAGTGATGTACCAGGGCGGCAGCGACGACCTGCTGGGCCCGCGCGAGGCCGCGCGCTTCGGCTCCGAGGACTGGGGCATCGACTTCGAGGCCGAGCTCGCGGTGATCACCGGTGACGTGGCCCAGGGCGCCTCACCCGAGGCCGCGCTGGAGGCCGTGCGGCTGGTGATGATCGCCAACGACTGGAGCCTGCGCCGGCTGATCCCGACCGAGCTGGCCAAGGGCTTCGGCTTCCTGCAGGGCAAGCCGGCCACCGCCTTCAGCCCGGTGGCGGTGACGCCCGATGAGCTCGGCGGCGCCTGGCACGGCGGCCGCGTCCACCTGGCACTCGAGACGCAGTGGAATGGCCGCCGGGTCGGCCGCGGCGAGGCCGGCCCCGAGATGCACTTCCACTTCGGCCAGCTGATCGCCCATGTCGCGAAGACCCGGCGGCTGCGCGCCGGCAGCATCGTCGGCAGCGGCACCGTGAGCAACCCCGACCGCGCCTGCGGCTACGGCTGCATCGCCGAGCAGCGCGCGATCGAGGTGATCGAGTCGGGCGCGGCCGTCACCGGCTTCATGCGCTTCGGCGACACCGTGCGCATGGAGATGCAGGGCACCGACGGCCAGAGCGTGTTCGGCGCCATCGAGCAGCAGGTGACCCCCGCCCCTGCACCGGATCTGCCTGACAGCCCGGCGGTGGCCTCGGTCCACTCGCCGCGGCCGGGCGCCTAGGGTCTGCCCAAACGCGGCGGCCCGCCGCACAATCGGTGGCCGGTGGTGGCGACTTCACCACACGCCACGTCGCTCCACCGCTCCACTCGCCCCCCCAAGCAGCCGCAATCCAACCCCAGGAGGCACGATGGCCGACACCCCCCCCGACTTCGCCAAGATGGTCCCCGGTTTCGATTTCCTGCAAGGGCTGGTCAAGAACGCCGGCTCGGTGCTGCCGAACATCGGGCAGTGGGTCGCACCGACGCTCGACCCGGCCGAGCTCGACAAGCGCATCGACGAGCTGCGCACAGTGCAGTTCTGGCTGGAGCAGAACGCCCGCATGCTGGCCGCCACGATCCAGGCGCTGGAGGTGCAGCGCATGACGCTGTCCACCCTCAAGACCATGAACGTCCAGGTGGCGGATCTGCAGGCGTCGATGCGCGCGCCGATGCCGGCGTCGGCAGCCGCCGGGGCCCCACCGCCCGCCGCACCAGCGGCCGGCCTGGTGGACCCCACGCAATGGTGGAACGCGCTGACCCAGCAGTTCACCCAGCTCGCCGCGAATGCGCTGAAGGACAACCCGACCGAGGCGCTGCAGCAGCAGGCCGGAGCGATGGTCAGCCAGGGCCTCGAGGCCGCCAGCCAGGTGTTCCAGACGGGTCAGGCGGCTGCGCGCGGCGGCAAGTCCGCGGGCCAGTCCAGCAAGAAACCGGCGTCGGCCGCCCCGACCCGGGCCAAGGCGGCCAAGAAAGCCGCGAGCAAGCGACCGGCTGCCAAGCGCAGCGCCGCCTGAACGCCTACACGCCCGTCCCGCGGGACGGGCCCTCTTGCCTGGTCAGGCCTTGGCGGCCTGCCGCAGTGCCTGACGACCGATCATGAACAGGGCGATCATCGCGAGCGCGCCGAACAGGTAGGCCGGCCCCAGCGCCAGGGCACTGAAGATATCGGATGCGCCGAAGCGGTTGTCGCCGAAACTCAGACCGCGGTTGGGCGTGAAGTTGCCGAAGAAGTAGAAGCCGATGTTGGCCCAGCCGTCGAGCACGATGATCAGACCCAGGCGCCGGGCGGTCGCCTCCACGAAGTCCAGCCGCGGCAGCACGAAGGCCACCGCGATCACCATCATCCCGTTGAGCGCCGGACCACTGTGGGCGCGCGCCCAGCCGGCTGGCGTGCCCGGCACGTTGAAGGACAGCAGGTAGCCGGGCACGATCTCGAAGCCGCCCAGCAGGTTCATCCACAGTCCCACGCCAAACAGCAGCGTGCAGAAGATCATCAGGATGCCGTGGCCGGCCATCTTCAGTTGCAGCGAATTCAGCATGGCTGTGTTTCCTCTTGGGCAGGTGTCGGTGACCGCTCGCCCGGCTCGGGCCTCGCGGTCAGGAGAGGCAGCAGGGGTTGCGGCCGATGGTAGGCGCTGCGGAAGTACATCAGGGGCTCGCCCGCGCGGTCCCCGCAGCGCAGGACGCGGGCGATGAAGAGGATGTGGTCGTGCACGGCGACCTGCTCGGTCACCTCGCATTCGAACCAGGCCAGGCTGTCTCGCAACGTCGGCACGCCGCCGCGCGACACGAATTCAGGCGGCGGCCCCGCTCCGGGCTTGCCGCTGAAGTGGGCCGACAGAGACTGCTGGGATTCATCCAGGATGCTGATGCCGTAGCGGCCCTCGCGCGCGACCCGCCGGCTGGACGCGCCCAGGGTGAGCGACACCAACACGGTAGGCGGCGCCAGGCTCACCGAGGTGAAGCTGTTGACGGTGGTGCCCTGCACGCGGCCGTCCTCCTCGCAGCTCAGCACCACGATGCCGGTCGCGAACAGCGAGACCGCCCGGCGGAACTGCAGCGTCACCGCCCCGGCGTCCGACCCCGGCGCGCCGCCGCCGGCAGTTGGCTGCCGCCGCGGGGCGCCCATCGATCCGGCCGAAGCCTCCAGGACCGACATGTCCGACATGGGCAGGGCCCGGCTCCGGGAGCCTAGGCCAGCGCTGCCACCCGCTGGCGCGGGCTCTGCGCCGGGGTGGGCAGCGGCTGCGACGGCGGTGCCGGCATGCGGGCCGCGCACCAGGCGCGCATGCGCTCGACGCTGGCGAAGCAGT
>CAISYQ010000015.1 GCA_903889735.1 uncultured Methylibium sp. | reverse complement strand
GGTGGCGGCGGCCACCACCGCCATCGACGAGGCGGCGCTGGCGCGCGTGAGCGCCCGCCTGCGGGCGCTGTGCGCGGACATGGACTCCGAGGCCGAGGAGCTGCTGCAGAGCGAAGCCGCCCTGCTCGGCGGTGCCTACCCGGCGCATCACGCCAGCATCTCGGCCGCGGTGCGCGACTTCGACTTCGACCAGGCACTGGTCGAGCTGGATGCCGCGCAGGCCGCGCGTGGCAAGCCGAGCGGGGCGTGAGGGTGGGCGAAGTCAAGACCAGGATGGTCCTCCAGGGCACCGGCACCAGCCCTCGGCGCTGCCGCGACGCCGCCAAGACGCACCGCGCTGAGCGCAAGGGCGTCTGCGCTCCCTGCCCTTCCTGCCCTTCAAAGCGGCACACCCACCTCATCCGGACCCGAGCATGACCCGCGATTCAGACACCCCGGTGATCGCCACGCGCGTTCGCCGCTGCCTGATCATCACGCTGCCAGCCGACCTGCTGCCCGAGGTGATCGACGCGGCCCGCAACGTCACCCTCGAGGGTCTGCAGGGGGGCGGGGCGCAGGTGGTGGTGTTCGAGCTCTCGGCCGTGCAGGTGATGGACCGCGAGGACTTCGAGTCGATGCAGGCCGTGGCCGCCATGGCCCAGCTGCTGGGCGCCAGGCCGCTGTGGGTGGGGCTGCGGGCCGGCATCGTGATGCACCTGGTCGAGAGCGACATCGACACGAGCGAGGTCGAGGCTGTGCGCGACCTGGAAGAGGCGCTGGCCCGGGCCGAAGCCCACCAAGCGGCCCAGGACGACGCCGATGAAGACGAGGCCGATGACGGAACGGAGGCCTGGTCGGGTGATGGGCCGCCGCTCGAGAGGGCCGCAGCATGAAGCCGACAGTCCACCCCATGAGCGCGTGGCGGACGGCGCCACAGCCAGGGGGTAGGGCGAGCGACGAGGCGGGTGGGGCCGAGTCCTCGCGGCCCATCGACCGCTCCAATGTCCCGGTGTGCCCATGGACGAATTGAACGCACTCGGCACGATCGCCTTGCGGGAGTCCGGTGCGGCTTTTGTCGTGCGGCGCAAGCTGTTCCAACTGGTGCAGGCCTGCGGCGGCGACGAGATCCTGAGCTCGCGGGTGGCGGGTGAGGCCTCTTCGCTGGGCCGCTGGCTGGAACGCCATGCGCCGGGGTCCACCGTGGCGGTGGGCGGGCAGTGGCACGGCGGCCGTCTGGCGCTGGCGCTCGATTTCGCGCCCTCCGAACCGCTGGACGCGCGGGCCTGGGCCGAGGCCCCGCCCTCGGCGCGGCCGAGGGCGCCTCGCGGCCAGGAAGCCGGCGTGGATGCGGCGCTGAGCCTGCGCTACACGATCCGGGCCCCGGCGGTCGGGGTCGATCAGGTGGCGGCGCTGCGCGAGATCATCGAGGCGCCATCGCGGGAGGAGCTCTTCGCCAGCATCGTGCTGAAGAACCGCGAGCTGGCCAGCGCCAATGAGGTGGCCCAGGACGCGGCCCAGGCCAAGTCGGACTTCCTGGCCAACATGAGCCACGAGATCCGCACGCCCATGAACGCGATCATCGGCCTGAGCCACCTGGCGCTCAAGACCGAGCTCACGGCGCGCCAGCGCGATTACCTCGCCAAGATCCAGAGCTCGGCCAGTCATCTGCTGGGCATCATCAACGACATCCTGGACTTCTCCAAGATCGAGGCCGGCAAGCTCGATGTCGAGCAGGTCGAGTTCGGCTTGGAGCGCGTGCTCGACAACGTGTCCAACCTGATCGCCGAGAAGGCCGGCGCCAAGGGCCTGGAGCTGATCTTCGACGTGGCCCCCGACGTGCCGCGCCGGCTGGTGGGCGACTCGCTGCGCCTGGGCCAGATCATCATCAACTACGCCAACAACGCGGTGAAGTTCACCGAGCGCGGCGAGATCAGCGTGGTGGTCCGCGTGCGCGAGCGCACCGAGCAGGACCTGCTGCTCTACGTCGCCGTCACCGACACCGGCATCGGCCTCACGCCCGAGCAGCAGGGGCGCCTCTTCCAGAGCTTCCAGCAGGCCGACAGCTCCACCACGCGCAAGTACGGCGGCACCGGCCTGGGCCTGTCGATTGCCAAGAGCCTGGCCGAGATGATGGGCGGCGAGGTGGGCGTGGACAGCGAGCCCGGCCAGGGCTCCACCTTCTGGTTCACCGCCTGGCTGGGCATGGGCAGCACGGACCTGGGGGCGGGCCAGCCGAAGCCCGAGCTGCAAGGACGGCGGGTCCTGGTGGTCGATGACAACAATGCCGCCCGGACCGTCATCAAGGACCTGCTGACGACCCTGGGCCTGGCCGTCGACGACGCGGCAGGCGGTCTGGAAGCGATCGAGGCGGTGCGCCGGCAGGCGATGGCCGACCAGCCCTACGAGATCGTGTTCCTCGACTGGCAGATGCCGGGCATGGACGGGATCGAGACGGCCCATGCGCTGCGGGCGCTGGGCCTGGACCGGCCGCCCCATCCGGTGATGGTCACCGCCTTCGGCCGCGAGGAGGTCATGCGGCAGGCAGGGCAGTCGGGCATCGAGCAGGTGCTGATCAAGCCCGTGAGCAGTTCGGTGCTCCACGACACCGTGGTCCGGCTGCTCAGCGTGGGCAGCGATGAGGGTGATCGCCGGGTGGCGCCGGGTGAGAACACCGACGAGCTTGCGCTGGCCCGCATCCGCGGCGCGCGCGTGCTGCTGGCGGAGGACAACGACCTGAACCAGCAGGTGGCCAGCGAGCTGCTCACCGACGCCGGCTTCGTGGTCGAGATCGCCGAGAACGGCCGCGTGGCGGTCGACAAGGTGCTTGGGTCCACGCAGCCCTGGGACATCGTGCTGATGGACATGCAGATGCCGGTGATGGACGGGGTGACGGCCACGGTGGAGATCCGCAAGACCGTCCCCGCCGAACAGCTGGTCATCGTGGCGATGACCGCCAACGCGATGCAGCGCGACCGCGAGCGCTGTCTGGACGCCGGCATGCAGGACTTCATCACCAAGCCCATCGAGCCGGACGAGCTGTTCCAGTCCCTGCTGAGGTGGATTCCGGCCCGCGAGGGGGTCGATGGGGGCCCGGCGCTTGAAGCCCCTGAGCGCGAGGCCAGTGCACCCGCGCCGGCCGCCTTGCCCGAGCACATCGAGGGCCTGGACGTGGCCCTGGGCCTGCGGCGTGTGCGCGGCAAGGCGCCCCTCTACCTGGGCATGCTGCGCAAGTTCGTCGCCGGGCAGCGCGGCGCGGTCGATGACATGCTGAAGGCCCTGGACGAGGCCGACCCGGCCACCGCCGAGCGGCTGGCCCACACCACCAAGGGCGTGTGCGGGAACATCGGCGCCTCACAGGTGCAAGCCCGGGCCGATGCGCTGGAGCAGGCCGTCAAGGCCGGTGAGCCGCGCGCTGCACTCGACCCGCTGGCCGCCGCCCTGCGGGAAGTGCTGGAGCCCCTGCTGCAGGCCCTGGCCGACTGGCTGCCGCCCGAGGCCGCCACGCCGGTGGCGGCGGCCACCACCGCCATCGACGAGGCGGCGCTGGCGCGCGTGAGCGCCCGCCTGCGGGCGCTGTGCGCGGACATGGACTCCGAGGCCGAGGAACTGCTGCAGAGCGAAGCCGCCCTGCTCGGCGGTGCCTACCCGGCGCATCACGCCAGCATCTCGGCCGCAGTGCGCGACTTCGACTTCGACCAGGCACTGGTCGAGCTGGATGCCGCGCAGGCCGCGCGTGGCAAGCCGAGCGGGGCGTGAGGGTGGGCGAAGTCAAGACCAGGATGGTCCTCCAGGGCACCGGCACCAGCCCTCGGC
>CAISYQ010000014.1 GCA_903889735.1 uncultured Methylibium sp. | reverse complement strand
TGTCATCCCGCCTACACCGCCCCGTCACGCGGATCGAGCATGCTTGCGCCACCAAGGAACGAGGAGAAGACGATGAGGGATCTGCCGCTGCCGACACTGCCCTTGCAGGACATTGCAGGCCCTGATCGCCACGCACGGAGGTCACTTCGACGACCCGACGAGAGCACGGCCGATGAACGTCTTCGCCTGGATGTGGCTTGGGCTTGCGACGAAAGTGAGGTTCGAGAAGCGCAGCGCCTGAGACACCTGGTGTTTGCGCAGGAGCTGGGCGCAAGGCTCTCGCCTCCGCCAGGAACGCCGGCTGGGCTCGATGTGGATGTCTACGACCCCTACTGCGAGCACCTGCTGGTGCGCTTGGGCGGGCCAGGTGCTGAGCCGGGCCCGGTGATCGGCACCTACCGCGTGCTCACCCCCGCCGCCGCGCAGCGGGTTGGCGGCTTGTACAGCGAGACCGAGTTCGATCTCACGCGGCTTCGGCCCCTGCGCGACAAGATGGTCGAACTCGGTAGGTCCTGCGTCCACCCGGACCACCGCTCGGGCGGCGCCATCCTGGCGCTGTGGGGGGCGCTCGCGGAATTCATGGTGCGCAACGGCCTCGACACCATGGTGGGTTGCGCCAGCGTCAGCATGCGCGACGGCGGGCACCTGGCCGCAAGCCTCTGGGAACAGCTGCGCCACACGCATCTGGCCCCGATCGAGTGGCAAGTCCGGCCCCGCCTGCCCCTGCCAGTGGACAAACTGAACCGTCAGCTCGCGGTGGAAGCGCCCGCCCTGATCAGGGGCTACCTGCGCTGTGGCGCCAGGATCCTGGGCGCACCCGCCTGGGACCCGGACTTCAATACCGCGGACCTGCCGATGCTGATGCGCATCGACGACCTGCCGCCGAAATACCGACGGCATTTCCTGGGGCAGTGAGCCTATGGGCGTGATCTGCAAAGCCGCCTGAACGACCCGCCGCGGGCGTCAACCCGCCGTCGCTCACTCGCCCTCGCCGAACCGCGCCTCGATCAGCGCCCGCAGCGCCTCCATCGCTTCCTGCTCGCGCTCGCCCGCGGTCTCGATCTCGATCTCAGCGCCGAGTCCGGCGGCCAGCATCATGACGCCCATGATGCTCTTGGCATTGACCCGCCGGGCACCCCGGCTGATGAAGACATCGCAGGGAAAGCCGCCCGCGAGCTTGGTGAGCTTGGCGGAAGCCCGCGCGTGCAGCCCGAGCTTATTGATGATGGTGATGCGCGTCGAGATCATCGCCGGATCGCCCTCCTGGGTTCTGGGTCTGGTTCTGCGGACGCGCGCTGGCGATCTGCAGCACGCCCTGGGTGCCGCCGGCAAGGGCGCGTGTCACGAGCCGGTCGAGGGGTTCATCGGCATAGTTGATCGAGCGCCACAGCATGGGCACGTTGACGCCGGTCACGACCCGCACCCGGGTGCCGTCGGCCAGCCGCTGCGCGATGTTCGAGGGCGTCGCACCAAAGACGTCGGTGAGGATCAATGCCTCCGTGCGGCCGGGCATGCTGAGCGCGCGGTCCAGCAAGGCGCGGGCCTGGGCCTCGGTGTCACCGAGCGGGAAGTCAGGCGCCACGTCGAGGGCCTCGATGCGGTCCGCCGCCTCCGGGAAGGCATGCACGGCTGCCGCCTTCAGTGCCGAGGCGAGCGGTGCGTGGGCGATGATGAAGAGGCCGGCCATCTGTGAAGGAAAGGAATCTTGCGATGGATTATGGGCGGTGCTCGGTGCTGACGCGATACGGCGCCGCCCCCACACAGTCGCCTCAGGGCTGGGCTTTGAGGCCCTCGAAGAAGGTCTCCAGCGCCATGGCTGTGGGCTCACCGCCCAGCGCTGCCGCGTGGAAGACCCGCCCGCCATGGGCAAAGAGGGCCGCCCGCTCGACGATTTCGCTGCCGTCCGGGTGTCGCCCGACGACCGTGAGGCGCAGGGCGTCGGGATCAGGTGCGATCCCCGGCATCCGCAGGGGCACCGGCTCGAGCTCGCGCCCCTCCAAATTGCGCAGCCGGGCCGCGCGCAGGGCCCGCAAAGCCGCCCGACGGTCGGCATCGCCCTCAACAGCCGCGCTGGTGATGCCCCAGGTCGTTCCGCCGGCCGTGCAGGCGAGCAATTCGATGCGGCGCGGCGGGCCTTCCCCCAGCACCAGGTCGCGCGACAAGCGCTCGGGTTTGCAGGGCAGCAGGACCGTCAGGTAACCGCCCTCGGGGCGCGCCTCGCGCCAGTCCAGCGCGGGCGAGCAGGCCAGCAGCCCCCCCCGCCATGGCGCTCGCCAGGAGAGCACGCAACGAGCCGAACGGCTCGCGCGCTCCCACCTCTCGGGCGGCACCAGAAGGAGCGGTGCGGGAGCGGCAATCGAGGAGCAGCTCAGACACCTCGGGACGAACCAAAGACCTTACGCAGCAGGCTGCTGCCGGTGCCGATCGGGTCCTTGCGGATCTTCTTCTCCTCCTCGCCGATCATGAGGAAGAGCCCGTCGAGCGTCTTGCCCGTGACGTACTGCTGCAAGTTCGCGTCCTGCTTCTTCAGCAGGCCCAAGCCCGCCGCCTTGCCAGCGACGGCGTTGTACTTGTCGGCCAGCGAGACCTGCTCGGTGGCCCGGCTGACGATGGGCAGGAATCGGCCAAACAGGGGCTCACGGGTCTTCTCGGCAAAGAAGGTGGTGACCGAGGTGTCGCCGCCCGAGAGGATCTTGCGCGCATCGCCGATGGTCATGTTCTTCACGGCCTCGCTGAGCAGCGGCCGGGCTTCGGGCACGGCCGCCTCGGCGGCACGGTTCATGGCCGTGATGAGCTGATCGACCTTGGCGCCCTGGCCCGTGCCCTTGAGCAGCTTTGCCGCGCTCTCCAGGCCCGCAGGCAGCGGAATGCGCACCCGGGGATCACCGAGAAAACCGTCGGACTTGCCGAGCTGGCTCACCGCCGCCGCCGCGCCGCGCTCCAGCGCGGCCTTGAGGCCCGCGCTGGCATCCGCCTCACTTAGTGCGGCCGCCTGGGCCCGCGCCATCACGATCCACAGACCGAGGGCGCTGAAGCCCCGGGTGCTGAACTGTCGACGGTCCATATTGAACTCCTTGTGGGCTTAGGTCTGCCAGGGCGTGGACTTCCAGGCGACGCCGCTCAGGCCGCGTCTTCGGTCACGGGCAGCCCGGCAGCATGCGCCTGCTGGTCCGCGTGGTAGCTCGATCGCACCATCGCGCCCACGGCGGCGTGGCTGAAGCCCATGGCCTGGGCCTCGCGCTCGAACATCCGGAAGGTGTCCGGGTGGACATAGCGGCGCACCGGCAGGTGGTGGCCGCTGGGCGCCAGGTACTGGCCGAGGGTGAGCATGTCGATGTCGTGCGAACGCATGTCGCGCATGGCCTGCAGGATGTCCTCGTCGGTCTCGCCCAGACCCACCATCAGGCCGCTCTTGGTCGGCACGCTGGGGGCGAAGGCCTTGAAGCGCTTGAGCAGGTCGAGGCTGAAGAGGTAATCGGAACCCGGGCGCGCCTCCTTGTAAAGCCGCGGCACGGTCTCGAGGTTGTGGTTCATCACGTCGGGCGGGGCGGCCTTCAGGATGTCGAGCGCGCGGTCCAGGCGGCCGCGGAAGTCGGGGGTGAGGATCTCGATCTGCGTGCCGGGCGAGAGCTCGCGCGTCTTCTGGATGCATTCGACGAAATGCGCCGCGCCGCCGTCGCGCAGGTCGTCGCGGTCGACGCTGGTGATCACCACGTACTTCAGCTTCAGCGCCGCGATGGTCTTGGCCAGGTTCAGTGGCTCGTCGGCGTCCAGCGGGTCGGGGCGGCCGTGGCCCACGTCGCAGAACGGGCAGCGGCGGGTGCACTTGTCACCCATGATCATGAAGGTGGCGGTGCCCTTGCCGAAGCATTCGCCGATGTTGGGGCAGGAGGCCTCCTCGCACACCGTGTGCAGCTTGTGCTCGCGCAGGATCTGCTTGATCTCGTAGAAACGGGTGCTGGGCGAGCCGGCCTTGACGCGGATCCAGTCGGGCTTCTTCAGCACCTCGGCGGCCACCACCTTGATGGGGATGCGCGAGGTCTTGGCCTGGGCCTTCTGTTTGGCGGAGGGGTCGTAGGCGGCGGGGGCCGGGGATTCGGTGGTCATGGTCAGGCTCCGCGCGGGTTCAGGGACTCAGGTAGTTCACGAGCCGTTCGCCCAAGGCACGGGCCGCCGTGTCCCAGTCGATCTCGAGCCCGATTCTAGAAAGGTCCACGGTCTGCAGCCCCGCATAGCCGCAGGGGTCGATGCGCCCGAAGGGGCTCAGGTCCATCGCGACGTTCAGCGCCACACCGTGGTAGCTGCAATGGCGAGAGACCTTGATGCCAAGCGCGGCGATCTTGCCGATGCCCCTCCAGGGGTCGCGAGGGTCGGGCGGCGAGGGCAAGGCCGCGTGGCCAAAGGGATCGGCCAGGCGCACATAGATGCCTGGCGCACCCACCACCCGATGGCCGGTGACATCGAAGCCCTCCAGTGTCTTGAGCACCGCCTGCTCAAGTCGGAACACATATTCCTTGACGAAGATGCCCAGCCGCTTCAGGTCGACCAGCGGGTAGGCCACGACCTGGCCCGGCCCGTGGTAAGTCACCTGGCCGCCGCGGTTGGTCTGGACCACGGGGATGTCCCCGGCATCGAGCACATGCGCCGCCCGCCCGGCCAGGCCCTGGGTGAAGACCGGCGGGTGTTCGCAGAGCCAGAGCTCGTCCGGCGTGTCTTCGCCGCGCGCGGCGGTAAAGGCCACCATGGCCTCCACGGTGGCGGCGAGGTCGGCGCGGCCCAGGTGGCGGATCTTCATCGGCTCACAGCACCACCTTCACCATCGGATGCGTCGACAGCGTCCGGTACAGCTCGTCGAGCTGCTCACGGCTGGTGGCCGTGACGGTGACGGTCAGCCCGAGGTACTTGCCGCCCTTGCTCGAGCGTTGTTCGATGCCCGCAGCGTCAAAGCCGGGGTCGAAGGCGCGAGCGATGGCCACCACCGCCTCCAGGAAACCTTCCGCCTGCAGGCCCATCACCTTGATCGGGAACAGGCTCGGGTAATCGATCAGCGAGGGCGGGGCGGGGGTGTCGGCCATGGGAGGGAGCGGGGTTGGTGGACAGGGGCCTGGGGGGGCGGGCCGTCAAAGGGCGTTGCAGGTTGCCGCGGGACGGATGGGACTGGTGGGGCGGGGGTGGCGGAAGTCGGGTGCCCGGCTCACTGGATCCACAGCCGCAACGCGTCCCAGGCCCGGCCCAGCAAGCCGGCCTGCTCAACCGGTTCCAGCACCACCAGGGGCAGCTCAATCACCGGACCCGCGGGGCTGCTGACCTTGATGGTGCCGACCGCCTGGCCCTTGGCCAGGGGCGCCACCAGCGGGTCGGTGCGGGCGATGTCGGTCTTGAGCTTGCCGCCTTCCCCCTTGGGCACGGCAACGATCACGGCCCCCTGGCTGCCGAGCTGGGCGGTGGCGGCCACACCCTTCCAGACCGGTGGGGTGGCGAGCGCCTGACCCGACTCGAAGAGCTTGACCGCGTCGAAGGCGCTGTAGCCCCAGTTGAGCAGCTTCTGGCTCTCATTGGCGCGCGACTCGCTGGACGCCGCGCCCAGCACCACGCTCAGCAGGCGGCGCTCGCCGTTGGGGAAGCTGCGCTTGGCGGTGGTGATCATGCAGTAACCGGCGGCGTCGGTGAAGCCGGTCTTGAGGCCGTCGACGCTGGGGTCGCGGTACAGCAGCAGGTTGCGGTTGGGCTGCTTGATCTTGTTGAAGCTGAACTCGCGCATCACCGAGTAGCGCAGGTAGTCCGGGTGGTCCTGCATCAGCCGGGTCGCGATCACGCCGAGGTCGCGCGCGCTGCTGGTGTGGCCGGGGGCGGGCAGGCCCTCGGGGTTCTTGAACTGCGTCGCCTTCAGGCCAAAGACCTGGGCCTGGCGGTTCATCATCGCGACGAACTGCTCGAGCGAGCCCGCCACGCCCTCGGCGAGCACCACCGTGGCATCGTTGCCGCTCTGCACGATCTCGCCCTTGAGCAGATCGTCCACGCTCACCTGGCTGCCCAGCGGCAGGAAGCTGCGCGAGGCGCCGGTCATGCCGGTGCGCCAGGCGCGTTCGGAGACCGGGAGCGTCTGGGTGAGCGTGAGCTTGCCGTCCTTCAGCGCCTGGAACACCAGGTAGGCGCTCATCAGCTTGGTCAGCGAGGCCGGCTCGATGGCGCTGTCCGGATCCTTGGCGGCCAGCACCTGCCCGGTGGTCACGTCCAGCAGCAGCCAGGAGCGGGCGGCGATCTCGGGCGGCTGCGGGAGGTCGGCGAGCGCGGTCGGGGTGGCGCAAAGCGAGGCCAGGCCAAGCAGGAGAGCGAGCAGTCTTTTCATGGAGGAAGTCGGGGCGGGCAATGGGTGATTGAGGAAAGAGGGGGCCGGGGGTGGGCGCTCGAGAAAAAGCCGGCGCCCCTGCGCGCGGCCCGCTCAGGGGCCAGGGACCGGCAGCGGCGCCAGGCCCCGCAGCAGCAGGGTCTTGAGCAGCCCGAGCTGGCCGTGGAAGAAATGCCCGACGCCGGCCACCACCGTGACTGGCAGCCGCTGGGGTCGGGCCCAGGCGAGCGTGG
>CAISYQ010000013.1 GCA_903889735.1 uncultured Methylibium sp. | reverse complement strand
TGTGCGATCTGCTTGACCGGGCGGCGGGTGCGCTGCAGCTGGGCCACCGCGAGCTCGCGCCGGGCCTCGTCCTTGAGCGACTGCAGTGACGCGCCCTCGTCCCGCAGCTGGCGGTGCAGGGTGCGGGTCGACAGGTGCAGCGCGCCGGCCACGGCCGCGGCGTTGGGCAGCTCGGCGGCGCGCCGCTGCAGCAGCTCGCGCACACGCTCGGCCAGCAGGCGATCACGCCGGTACTGGCGCACGGTGAGCGGCAGCGCGCGGGTCAGCATCTGCTGCAGCGCGGCTTCGTCGCGGCGCAGGGGCAGGGCCAGGTAGGCCGCGTCGAAAGCGAGGCGGGCCGGCCCGGCGCCGAAGGCGATCGACCCGGGAAACATCGCCGGGTAGGCATCGGCATGGGCCGGCGCGGCGAAGGGGAAGCCGACCTCGCGCAGCGGGATGCGCGAATCGATCGCCCAGCAGGCAAAGCCGTGGACATAGCGCAGCAGCGACACCAGGCAGAACTCGCGCAGCTCGCCGAGCTCGCGGTGCTCGGTGATCGACAGCGTGGCCACGTTGTCCATCACCTCGAGCGAGAGGCTCACGTCCTCGGTGAGCAGCCGGTGGTGGCGGCACCAGCGCGTCAGCGCCAGGCCCAGCTGGTGGGCGGTGATGGATGCGCGGCACAGCAGTCCGTAGCTGCCCCAGGGCAGGCGGCGCGAGAACCAGCCGAGCGCCTCGTCGTCCAGGGCCTGCATCGCCGACGCCGACACCAGCTCCATCTGCTGTGCCGTGATGCGGGCGTTCGTCTGCCGGAGCTGATCTGGCGTGATTTGTGCCTGCTGCAGGGCCGCGGTCGGGTCCAGGCCGTACCGCCCGTAGGCCCGCACCATCGCTCTCACAAAGGCCATCGGTGTGACCGCATGGCGGGAAGGCACGGGGGGCGGGCGTGGTGAGGGCATGGCACGCAGTCTGCGCGTCCTTGGCGTGATTTGCAACCTGCGTGGCGGCCGTTGCACGGCCGCTGGCCGTAAGCTGCGCACCTCGAAGCCCGAGACCAGCGCGGCCCCGCGCCCCGCCCCACCAGGAGACGCCCGTGAGCCCAAACGCCGATGCTTCCCGCCCGCAATGGCCGATCGACGGGCTGTCGCAGGTGCGCGGCCGCACCGACCCGCCGCTGTCCGACGCCACCGTGCACCGCTTGCTGGCCGACACGGTGCGGCGCTGGCCCGAGCGCCGTGCGGTGGTCTTCCGCGAACAGGGCGTGCGCTGGAGCTGGGGCGAGTTCCTCGCCGAGGTCGATGCCCTGGCCAGCGGCCTGCATGCCCTCGGCCTGCGGCGCGGCGAGCGGGTCGGCATCTGGTCGCCCAACCGCGCCGAGTGGCTGGTGACGCAGTTCGCCACGGCGCGCATCGGCCTGGTGCTGGTCAACATCAACCCGGCCTACCGGCTGTCGGAGCTGGAGTACGCGCTCGGCGTGTCGGGCTGCCGCGCGGTCATCAGCGCCGAGCGGCTGAAGACCTCGATGTACCTGGAGATGCTCGCCAAGGTGGCGCCCCGGCTGCCGGCGCTGGAATTCATCATCCGCATGGGCGATGGGCTGACGCCCGGCATGCTGAACTACCCCGATGTCCTGGCCCGCGGCCGTGCCGTCCAGGACGGCGCGAGGCTGGACGCCCTCGAGGCGCCGCTCGATCGCCACGACCCGATCAACATCCAGTTCACCAGCGGCACCACCGGCAACCCCAAGGGTGCGACGCTGACCCACCACAACATCGTCAACAACGCGCGCTACATCGCGCTGGCGATGCGGCTGGGTGAGGACGACGCGCTGTGCATCCCCGTGCCGCTGTACCACTGCTTCGGCATGGTGCTGGCCGTGCTGGCCTGCGTGGCCAGCGGTGCGGCGATGGTCTTTCCCGGCGAATCCTTCGAGCCCGCGGCCACGCTCGCAGCGGTGGCCGAGGAGCGCTGCACGGCCCTGCACGGCGTGCCGACCATGTTCATCGCCGAGCTCGACCACCCGGGCTTCACCGAGCATGACCTGTCCTCGCTGCGCACCGGCATCATGGCCGGCTCGCCCTGCCCGATCGAGACGATGAAGCGCGTGGTTTCGCAGATGCACATGCGCGAGGTGACCATCGCCTACGGCATGACCGAGACCAGCCCGGTGTCCTTCCAGAGCTCGACCTCCGACCCGATCGACCGCCGTGTGGCCACGGTGGGCCGCGTGCAACCGCACCTGGAGGTGAAGCTGGTCGATGCCGAAGGCCGCACCGTGCCGGTGGGCGAGATCGGCGAGCTGTGCA
>CAISYQ010000012.1 GCA_903889735.1 uncultured Methylibium sp. | reverse complement strand
CGAGGCCCAGCGGCTGCGCTTCTGGAGCGGCCGCAAGAACGCCTTCCCGGCGAGCGGCCGCATCAGCCCCGACTACATGTGCATGGACTCCACCATCCCGCGCAAGCACCTCGCCACCATCCTGCTCGACATCCAGCAGATGGAGAAGAAATACCGCCTGGGCTGCTGCAATGTCTTCCACGCGGGCGACGGCAACCTGCACCCGCTGATCCTGTTCGATGCCAACGACCCCGACCAGCTGCGCCGCGCCGAGCTCTTCGGCGCCGACATCCTGGAAACCAGCGTCGAGATGGGCGGCACCGTGACTGGCGAGCATGGCGTGGGCGTGGAGAAGCTCAGCTCCATGTGCGTGCAGTTCAGCCCCGCCGAGCGCGAGCAGATGCTCGCCCTCAAGCGCGCCTTCGACCCGCAGGGTCTGCTCAACCCGGGCAAGCTGATACCGACCCTGGTGCGCTGCGCCGAGTACGGCAAGATGCATGTGAAGAAGGGGCTGCTGCCCTTCCCCGACCTGCCGCGCTTCTGAGCGGGCACCCACCCCGATGACGACCTCCCCCCTGGCGGAAACACCCACCGCCGTGAACCACGCCACGAGCCCGGGCAATGCCGGCCTGTCCGCGGACGACCCGGCGCTGGCGCGGCTCATCGACCAGGTCCGCGCCGCGCAGGCCGCGGGCCAGGGGCTCTGCATCAGCGGCCATGGCTCCAAGGCCTTCCACGGCGGCCCGCTGGCCGGCGAACGGCTCGACACCACCCCGCTGGCCGGCATCTCGAGCTACGAGCCGACCGAGCTGGTGGTGACGGCCCGCGCTGGCACGCCGCTCGCCGAACTGGAGGCGGTGCTGGCCGAGCGCGGCCAATGCCTGGCCTTCGAGCCGCCGCGGTTTCGGGGGGGCGCCGCGGGCGGTGCGTGCCTGAACGGGACCGTGGGCGGCGTGGTCCTGAACGGCACCGTGGGCGGCGCCGTGGCCGCGGGCCTCAGCGGCCCGGCCCGCGCCAGCGTCGGCGCGCTGCGCGACTTCGTGCTCGGCGCCACATTGCTGTCGGGCCGCGGCGAGGTGCTGAGCTTCGGCGGGCAGGTGATGAAGAACGTGGCCGGCTACGACGTCTCGCGGCTGCTCGCAGGCTCAATGGGCGTGCTGGGGGTGATCCTCGAGGTCTCGCTGAAGGTGCTGCCGCGCCCGCTCGCCACGGCCACGCTGCGCTTCGAGCTCGGTGAGGCCGAGGCGCTGCAGCGCCTGCATGCCTGGGGCGGCCAGCCGCTGCCGCTCAACGCCAGCGCCTGGTGGGACGGGATGCTGCTGGTCCGACTGTCGGGCGCGCACGCCGCGGTCGATGCCGCGCTGGCGCGCCTGGGCGGTGAGCGCATCGACGAGGCGCTCGCCCGGCCCTTCTGGGATGGACTGCGCGACCAGGAAGACGAGTATTTCCAGAAGGCGCTTGCGGCGGTCGCGGGCAACGGGGCCACGGCCATCCCCGGCCCCGCCTCGGCGGCGCTGTGGCGGCTCTCGCTGCCGCAGACGGCGGCACCGATCGCCTTGCCCGGCGAGCAGCTGATCGAGTGGGGCGGCGGCCAGCGCTGGTGGTGCACGCCGGCACCGGCCGCGCGGGTGCGCGAAGCCGCCGCAAAAGCCGGCGGCCATGCCACGCTGTGGCGCGGTGGCGACCGCTCGGCCGGCAGCTTCACGCCCCTGGCCGAACCGCTGGCACGCATCCACCGCGAGCTCAAGCGCGAATTCGACCCGGCCGGCATCTTCAACCGCGGCCGGCTCTACCCCGATTTCTGAGCTCGCGTGCGACGCCTCCTCGACCTGACCGAAAGCCGCCGCACGGCGCAGAGCGACCGGCTGCTCGGCGCCTTGCTCGCCTTCACCGCCGGTGCAGTCAATGCCGGTGGCTTCCTGGTGGTGGCGAGCTACACCTCCCACATGACGGGCTTTGTCTCGACGATGGCGGACAACCTGGTGCTGGGCGAGTTCCAGGTCGTGATGGTTGCTGGCGGTGCGGTCCTGGCTTTCACGGCGGGCGCGGTGGTCACGACCCTTCTCGTGAATTGGGCGCGTCGCCGCTCGCTGCGCAGCAGCTACGCATTGCCCCTGCTCCTGGAGGCCTTGCTGCTGATGCTGTTCGGCGCCATCGGGGCCACGCTGAACCAAGACATGGCATGGACCAGCTCGATCACGCTCCTGCTGCTGGCCTTCCTGATGGGTCTGCAAAACGCCGTCATCACCAAGGTGTCCTCGGCCCAGGTGCGCACGACCCACATGACCGGCATCATCACGGACATCGGCATCGAGCTCGGGAAGCTCCTGTACTGGAACCGTGATCCGGGTCCCCTGCACCCGCCGGTGGTTGCCAATGGCGCCAAGCTCCGTCTGCTGGGGCTGCTGCTCGGCATGTTCCTGATCGGCGGCATCGCCGGCGCTGCAGGTTTCAAATCGCTCGGCTTCATGAGCGTGATCCCCCTGGCCCTCTGCCTGCTGGCGCTGTGCCTGCCTCCGATCATCGGCGACCTCAGCGCGAGGCCGTGGCCTCGCAGCTGAATCGTCACCCTCCCCATCCCACGCATGCAAACCACCCTTGCACCCGAGTACCAGGGCACCCGCGACGGCGAGGCCGCCGAGGCCATCCTGCGCAAGTGCGTGCACTGCGGCTTCTGCACCGCCACCTGCCCGACCTACCAGCTGCTGGGCGACGAGCTCGACGGCCCGCGCGGCCGCATCTACCTGATCAAGCAGGTGCTCGAGGGCGTCACGCCCACACGCAAGACACAGAGCCACCTGGACCGCTGCCTGACCTGTCGCAACTGCGAGACCACCTGCCCCTCCGGCGTGCAGTACGGCGCCTTGGTGGAAATCGGCCGCCGGGTGGTCGACGCCCAGGTCGAGCGGCCGGCGGGCGAACGCCTGGCCCGCGCCGCGCTGAAGGAAGGCCTGACCTCGCCGCTGTTCGGACCGGCGATGAAGCTCGGCCAGCTGCTCCGCCCGCTGGTGCCCGCCGCGCTGAAGGGCAAGGTGCCGCCCCGGGCACCCGCCAGCGCCCACCGCTGGCCGACCCGCAGCCACCCGCGCAAGGTGCTGATGCTGATGGGCTGTGTGCAGCCAGCGATGGCGCCCAACATCAACAGCGCCACCGCCCGGGTGCTCGACGCGGCCGGCATCCAGACCCTGGTGGCCGATGGCGCCGGCTGCTGCGGCGCGATCCGCGACCACCTCGGCGATCACGACGGCGGCCTTGCCGACATGCGCCGCAACATCGACGCCTGGTGGCCGCTGGTCGAGGGACTG
>CAISYQ010000011.1 GCA_903889735.1 uncultured Methylibium sp. | reverse complement strand
TTCAAGGGCTATCTGCGCTACATCGCGAACCGGCGTGCCACGCAGATCGGTCTCGAGGAGCTCTTCCCGAACGAGGAGAACCCCTTCCCCTGGATGAGCGAAATGATCGACCTGAAGAAAGAGACCAATTTCTTCGAGGGCCGCGTGACCGAATACCAGTCCGGTGGCGCACTCTCCTGGGATTGACCGCCACACCCGCGCATGGGCGTGAGGGTTGTGAAAAAAAGAATGAATCGAAAGACAAGATTTGTGGGTAAGTCGCCAGCGACGAAGAAGCGCAGCGCATTGCCCACGTTCCCATTCACCGGATCGGGGCGTCTCTCTAAGACAGTCCTGGGCGGTGAATCGCCGGATTGCTCGAGCAGTCCGGTGCTCTTTGCAACTTGATCAAGGAGAGTCGTGATGGCAACTGCGAAGAAGGCTCCGGCCAAGAAGGCGGCGGCGAAAGCCCCGGCCAAGAAGTTGGTGGCGAAGGCCCCGGCGAAGAAGGTAGCGGCGAAGGCCCCGGCCAAGAAGGTAGCGGCGAAGGCCCCGGCGAAGAAGGTAGCGGCGAAGGCCCCGGCCAAGAAGGTAGCGGCGAAGGCCCCGGCCAAGAAGGCGGCGGCGAAGGCTCCTGCCAAGAAGGCGGCGGCGAAGGCTCCTGCCAAGAAGGCAGCAGCCAAGAAAGCTGCCAAAAAAGCCGCGGCCGCACCCGCTGCCCCGGCTGCCCCCGCAGCCAAGACCACGCTCAGCCCCCAGGCTGCGTGGCCTTTCCCGACCGGCACCAAGCCCTGAGCTTGCGTGGCTTGTTTGAAAACCCGGCTTCGGCCGGGTTTTTTGATGGCCCAGCGCTCCGAAGGCCGTTCCGGAAACGGCAAGCCGCAACGGTCAACCTCGCAGCAAGCAAGGCCCCAGCATGCAGAATCATTGGCCGATCATCTTGGTCGAAGGCGTGATGGTCTTTGGCGGTGCGCTGGCCTTTGGCTGGTGGCAGCTGCGCTCGATCAGGATGGACCGTGAGAAGGCGGCCTTGCTCAAGGCTGAAGAGCTCGCCAAGGGGTCGGCAGAAACCGCAGACACCTCCGCCGAGGGGCCGCAGGGAGGCTCGCCGCCACCACTGACGGCAAGGTCTGCTGATCCGGTAAACGGGAAGCCACACCCACCCCCGCGCTGAGTCCACCGCTCGACCAGCAGCGGTCAACGCACGCGCGGCATCCGCCAGGGCAGCATCAGCTGCACCGCGGTCGAGGTGAGCCGGGGCAGGTTCAGTGTCTCGTGTACCGAGGTCACGGTCTCGCCCAACAGCCCCGAGCGCAGCATCGATCGTTGGTAGAAGGGCGTGTCTTCGAGGGACTGCAGCACCTCGGCCGGTGTGCCGGGGTCGGTGCGCAGGCTGCGGTCGATGCGCCAGGCCGTGCGCGGCAGCGCCTGGCGGGGCGGCGGCTCAAACGGTTCATGGCTGCCGTCTGGTCTGAAGCGCAGCGCCAGCACGCGGTCCGCGCCTTGTTTCTGGCGCACGTCGTAGATGACGCCCGTGCTGCCGTCGCGCAGGCTGCCGCGCGACCAGTCCCACTCGCGAAAGGGGATGTCGATGGGCTCGTCGCCTTCATTCGAATCCAGGTAGGCATGCCCGGACCAGGAGGCGGCAGGCCGGTCCATCTCCACCTCGATGCGGGCACAGGGCGCGATCGGACCCCAGCGGTGGTGGCCCTCATCATCCAGCGCGGCCGTGAAGCGGCACAGCGCCTGGGGCAGCACCCGGATCCTGCCGCGCACCCGGTGCGGGATCGGGACGCCGACCTCGTCGATCTCGATCGTGAGACCGTCGTTCTCCCAGGCCACGCGGCTCGGGCCAATGACGAACTCGCGGGCACTGCGGCGCACATGTCGCCGGCCGCGCTCGGTCATGGTCCAGCGTTTGCCCGCCGCGCCGTAGAGCGCGACGTTGAGCGCGCAGAAATCCTCGGGATCGGCCCGACCTCCCGGCGTGCGCCGCCGGGCCCAGGCGTAATAGGGCGAGAACACGCTGCCGACGAAGGCGATCAGGCTGAGGGCGTGCTGCCCGTCGTCGGAGACCGCGTCGACATACCACCAGAGATACGCACCCGGCGCGACGGGCTGGTCGAATCGAGGTCGGCCATCAGCGTCGCGACCGCCAGTTGGCCCGACATCGCCGCCATCGGCACGCCGGGGCCCGGGTGGACGCTCCCGCCCGCCAGATACAGCCCCGGCAGCCGGCTGGCCGAGGCCGGCCGGCGGAAGGTGTCCATCCAGCTGTGAGCGGCCGGGCCGTACAGCGCTCCCCCCGTGCCCGGGAACAGACGGTGAAACCCCGCGGGCGTCGTCAGGCATGTGTTCTGAGGCGTCCTCTCGATGCTCAGGCCGCAGCCTTGCATCAGCGCGAAGTGGGTCTGCTCGCATGACTGGATCTCCTTGGGGCCGAAAGGATCGATGGCGTCGGCATCACCCTCGGCCGGCGCATTGACGAGGCACAGCAGCCGCTCGGCTTGGCCGGACTGCGGCAGCGCACCGCTGTCATCGCGGTCCTGGGCGCAGACGTAGACGGTGCCCTGGCGCGGCAGGCGCCGCCGACCGAAAATATCGCGGAATTCGGCGGCGTAATCCTGGCAAAAAAACACGTTGTGGCGCACCAGCGGAAAGCCCTGGGTGCGCCCATGCACAGCCCAGGTCATGGCGGACAGCGAGCGCTGCCGGGGTGTCACGCGGGGCGCTGCGTCCACCGATTCAGGACCGAGCAAGCCGGCGCCCAGGGCCGCCGCGTCGCCGTTGAAGACCACCGAGTCGGCCTCCACGACCTCGCCATCCGAGAGCCGCACCCCGCAGGCGCGGCCTTGTCGCACCAGGATCTCGTCGCAATGGGCGCCGTAGCGCAGCACCGCACCGCGCTCTGCCGCCAGGCTCGCGAGTGTGCGGGCCACCGCGTGCATGCCACCCTCGACAGCCCAGACGCCATCCATCTCAACCTGCGCCACCAGCATCAAGGTGGCGGGCGCAGCGAACGGCGAAGAACCGCAGTAGGTGGCGTAGCGGCCGAAGAGTTGCCGCAGCCGCGGGTCCTGGAAGTGGTGCGAGAGGCGCTGCCAGAGCGTCGCGAAGGGCCCGAGCGAGGCGAGGACCCCCAGCCCCCGCGGCCCGAGGTCGCCGGCCATGCTCATCAGTGTGGGGCGCTGGGAGCGGATGTGCGGCCCTTCGAGCGTGTCGTAGACCCGGCGCGCCTGGGCGCAGAAATCCAGGAAACGGCGTGCCTCGGCCGCCCCGGCGAAATCGCCGATGGCCTCGGCCGACCGGCGCGCGTCGGCGAAGAGATCCAGCCGGGCCTCGCTGCCACTCCAGGCGTGCCGCGCCAGCACATCGAGCGGGTGAAGAACGAGCCTGTCCGCCAGGGAGGTTCCCGCAGCGGCAAAGATCTGCTCGAACACCCAGCGCATCGTGAAGACGGTCGGGCCGGCATCGACGAAGGCCTCCCCGGCCTGCACCTGCCGCATCTTGCCGCCAGGGGTTGCGGCGCGCTCGAGCAGCGTCACGTCGAGGCCGCGGCAGGCCAGCAGCAGCGCGCTGACCAGCCCGCCGACGCCGGCGCCCACCACCACCACGCGGTGGGCTCGCGTCACGGGTGCGGGGCGGTCAGCCAAGAGAAGGCTGCGCGGTGGCCGCAGTGTCTGGCCCCCGCCCCCCGCCCGCGGTCGCGGGGGCGTAGTCTTTCCAAGCCCCTTGGGATGCATAGGGCCGGAAGCGCACGAACATCGATTCGGAAAAGTAGCGGCCCTGGTGCGCCGCACGGATCGCCGCGAGGTGGGCGCCACTGCGGGCATAGCGGTCCATGCTGGCCACGCGGTCCCAGATGCTGAAGGTGGCCTGGCGCAGCAGCGGAGCCTCCCCAAGCCCGGCCGCCATCAGGCAACCCGGCGCAGCGACGAGGTCCTGCCCGGCCGGTGTCGCTTTCTGCCAGAAACGCCAGGCCTGGGTCGGGCGGATCGAGGCGCGTGTCAGCGCGGCAATCGGGCCTTCGGCCGGTTCGGTGGCGCTCACCGGCAGCGTTTGCCCGGCCCAGCTGCCACGGCTGGAGAAGGCCCTCAGCTTGACGCTGAACAGCTGACGGGCGTGGGCCCGGTAGGCCGCGGAGACGGCCGAGCGCTCGCGGAAGCGGTCGGCTGCAGCGTCGTCGTCGAAGAGGCAGAACAGGCCCTGATGCGAGCTGCTGGGGCGCAGGCCGAAGCCGCCCTCATGGCCGCAGCCCAGCACCTTGAAGAAGCGAAGACCGGGCTCGCGCTGAAGCGCAAAGCGGCCGATGACGTAGCGCAGCAGGCCCCAGGCGCGGGCGTCGGCGGCCACGTCGATCAGGGTCAGCAGCGCCACGGCGGCCGGCGCGCTGCTCGTCGGGTTGATCAGGGGCATCGGCGGCTGCTCGTGCATGTCGGGCCGTCCCATGCGCAGATGCAAAGTCTTGCGGAAGCGTTGCCGGGGTCAGCGTCTGGCGGGCGGGGGGCTGGGTTGCCCTTCGGCCGCACCGCAGGCGGCCGTCGCCGGCCGGTCCCCGCGCCGCATCACGCTATTTCTCGGTTTCGGGGACCAGATCCCCGAGCCCGAAGCGGCGCATCTTCACGTACAGGCTCTGCCGCGACAGCCCCAGCAGTTCAGCGGCGGCGGCCCGGTTGTCGCGGGTCAGGCCCAGAGCGGCCTCGATGCACAGCTGTTCGATCAGGTCGGTGGTCTCGCCGACGATGTCCTTCATGGGCACACGCCCGACGAGCTCGGCCAGTTGACCGACGGATTGGGGCAGCTCGCGGTTGAGGCGGGCGTCGCTGCCCAGTCGCCGACCGACATCGCGGATGGAGAAGCCCAGGTAAGGCTGGTTGCCGTGGGTCAAGAGCACCGCGGAGATCTCGACATCGGTCACCGCGCCATGCTCGCCTCGCAGCGTGGTGGCGAACAGGCGCACCGAGCCGCGCTGGCGGAGGTTGGAGATCAGCACACTGAGATCCACCCCGGTTCGGCCCAGCCAGCGACTCAGGGATTCGCTGCGGGCCTGCTCTTCGTTGGCGAGCTGCGCCAGCTCGACGAAAGCGGCGTTGGCCGAGGCGATCCGGCCTTCGGCATCGGTCAGCACCAGGCAATCGGGCGCCGATTGCACAAGGCGCAACTGCACCGCCGCCAGGTTGGGCGCTTCTGCCGTGCTGCTTGGCGAGACGACGCGCGCCAGCCTCACCAAGAACATCGATGCATTCTCCTGGCGGAACATCGAGGCCGCGAGCGTGATCTCGCCCCGTCCCCTGGCCAGTTCAACCCGGATCTCGCCGCCGCTGCCACCCGCGCGCGCAGCCGCCAGCATGGCCAGCGCAGCCTCGGCGCCGGCCTCGTCGAAGCCAACCGGAAAGGGGCTGCCCACCAACCTTTGAACGCCCTCGCCGAAGAGCTCCAGTGCGGCCGGGTTGGCCTCGGCGATCTTCTGCGTCGCGGCATCGACGAGCAGCATCGCTTCCGATCCGATCTGGAACAGCAGCCGATACCGTGTTTCGGCATCGCGAAGGCGCCAGTAGTCGCGCTCCATCGACTGCTGGGCATCGACCAGACGCTGTTGCAGCGCCGCTGCGGCCCGCATGTCCCGACCAAAGACAACCGTGCGGCCCCGGGCTGCCGAGGCGGCATCTAACCCCAGGGTCACCGCGGAGTACATCAGCGGCAGGTCCGGCCCGCGGGGGGAGGGGTGGTTGATCTGGCGCCAGCGGCTCGGGATGCCTTTGGCGGCATCGCGCAGCAGGGTCTCGACCTTGGCCCGGCTCTCCACCGTCACGGTGTCGATCCAGCGCCGACCCCGCCAGTCCTCGCAGCCCTCGCCGTCGAGTTGGTCGCTGCCGAGAGCTTGGTCGCAGACGATGCCCTCGGCGTCGATAACCAGCGCAATGTCGGAGGCGCCCGCCAGCAACGCCCCGATCGCGCTGGCGCTCAGCTCACCGAGCGTCGTCTTGGAGGATTCGAACGGTGTCATCTTGTCCCCAATGTGGGTCGAGTCGTTCGGATTTTCAAGGCGTGGTGAAGCAGTCGGCGCAATAGAGGCAATGGAGGCAGTCGTTCAGGGTTTCAAAGGGCGACGGGCACGCTGGGACACCAGCGCCTCGGCGCAGATGGGGGCTTGCAGTCCGTCGATGGCGGTCGCGTCAGCGCCCACCTGGTGCACGTAGTCGGGGTTGAGATTGAAGAGCGGGCCGCCGACCATCACCCCGATCGAGCGGTTGCGCGAATGCTCACGGACCGAGTTGATGCCGGTGCGCAGCCAGTCGAGACGGGCCTCGCTGCCGACGGAAAAGCCGATCACGTCGAACCACTCGCGCTGGGCCAGATCAATGGCATGGGTCCTCGAGCCCCCTTCGCCGACAGTGACATCCCAGCCGGCGCGGTGAAAGAATTCAGACACCATTGACAGGCCGAAGGTGTGTTGCTCACCCGGGGCAGGGACCAATAGCACGCGCCGTCCTTCCTGGGGATGTTCGACCTCGACACCGAAGGCGGGGCTGAGCTCGCGCATGATGTGTTGAAGGCGGCCAACGCCAACGGTCACCTCGGTGAAGTCGGCGAGGTCATCGTCCCACCGCTCCCCGAGTTGTTGTGCCGCCGGTGCCAGCAGATCCAGGAAGATGGCCTCGA
>CAISYQ010000010.1 GCA_903889735.1 uncultured Methylibium sp. | reverse complement strand
GGGTCGCTGTCGCGCATGTCGTTGAAGGGCGTGACGGGCGACAGGCGCAGGCCGGTGCGGCCGCTGCCGATCTCCTGGCTCACCGCCTCCAGCACCTCGATCAGCAGGCGCGCGCGGTTCTCGATCGAGCCGCCGTAGGCGTCGGTGCGCTGGTTGCTGCCGTCGCGCAGGAACTGGTCGAGCAGGTAGCCGTTGGCGCCGTGGACCTCAACGCCGTCAAAGCCCGCGTCGATGGCGTTGCGGGCGGCCTGGCGGTACTGCGCCACCAGGGCGGGGATCTCGTCCAGGCGCAGCGCGCGCGGTTCCGAGACCTCGACGAAGCCCTCGGCCGTGACGGTCTGGCTCTGGGCGCGGATCGCCGACGGCGCCACCGGCTGCTCGCCCGCGGGCAGCAGCGAGACATGCGAGATCCGGCCCACATGCCAGAGCTGCGCCACGATCTTGCCGCCGCGCTCGTGCACGGCGCGGGTCACGGCCTTCCAGCCCTCGATCTGGGCCGGGCTGTGGATGCCGGGGGTGGCGATGTAGCCCTGGCCAAGGGCGCAGATCTGGGTGGCCTCCGAGATGATCAGGCCGGCGCTGGCCCGCTGGCCGTAGTAGGTGGCCGACAGCGCCGAGGGCACTTCGCCGGCGGAAGCCCGGTTGCGCGTGAGCGGCGCCATGACGATGCGGTTGGCGAGGGCGAGGTCGCCGAGGCGAATGGGGTCGAAGAGGGTGGGCATGGGATCCTTTTGCGGGAAAGCGTCGATGGTAGTGAGTTCGGGCTGAAAATGAGGTGGGCGTGCGATTTCTCGCGCGCCATGATGCACAGTGGGGGCGTGCTGCGCCTGCCCATGCTCAGCCCGACCGCCGAAAGTCTTCTCCCATGGCCATTGACCCTGCCCTGCGCAACCTCGACATCGATCTGCCGGCCTGCCCCCAGGCGCTCCTCAAGCTGTCGATGCTGATGAGCGACGAGGACGCGAACGCGGCCTCGATCGCGGAGCTCATCGAGCAAGACATGGCCCTGGCGGCCGCGGTGGTGCGCACCGTCAACTCGTCCCTGTTCGGCTTGTCGCGCCGGGTGGAGACGGTCCCCGAGGCGGTGCGCTACCTGGGCACGCGGGAGGTCTCGTCGCTGACCTTCGAGATCGGGTTGCGCGGCGCCTTTCCGCCCAGCGACCTGCTCAACGCCCTCTGGGACCGCGCCAGCCGACGCGGTCTTGCCATGGGCCGCGCGGCGCCCGACCTCGATCTCGATCCCTGGCTCGCGCACACCGCCGGCCTGTTCGCCGAGAGCGGGCAGGCGGCCCTGTTGGCGCATGACACCGCCGGCTACACCGCGCTCGTCAGAGCCGCGCCGGATGAACTGGACCGGCTCGACGACGAGGTCGTCCGCTACGGCCTCAACCACGCGGTGCTCGGCGGCGCGCTGTGCCAGTCCTGGGGACTGGCCAGCGACGTGTCGGGCAGCGTGCGCCTGCGCCCGCTGGCCTTGCGCAGTCTGGCGGGGGCCTTCGGCGGCGATACCGGCTTCATGCCCGAGGAGGCCGACTCCGAATGGGCGATGGAGCCCCTGTCGGTGCAGCGGCTGATGGCCCTTGCGGCGGTCGTCGATGCCGCCCTTGCGGGTGGCAATGCCCGCGTTATCGAGCACTGCAGCTCGGCGCTGGCACCCTGTGCCGGCCTGGACGCCGATGCGCTCCAGGACGCCGTGAGCCAAAGCGTCTCCCGGCTGCAGGGCCGCTGAAGCCCACCTCCCGCACCGATTCCAGACCCCCCAGGAGCACCCATGAGCAGCATCTGCGATTTCGAGGCCCAGGACACCACCGGCGCCACGCTCCCGCTCGAGCGTTTTCGCGGCCGCGTGCTGCTGGTGGTCAACACGGCGAGCGCCTGCGGCTTCACCCCGCAGTTTGCGGGGCTGGAGGCGCTCTGGAAGGACTACGGCGACCGGGGCCTGACGGTCCTGGGTTTCCCCAGCAACGAGTTCGGCGGGCAGGACCCGGGCAGCAACGACGAGATCGCGGGCTTCTGCCAGAAGAACTACGGCGTGAGCTTCCCCATGATGGCCAAGCTCCAGGTCAACGGCGCCGATGCCCACCCCCTGTGGCAGTGGCTCAAGCAAGAGGCGCCGGGCATCCTCGGCACCGAGGGCATCAAGTGGAACTTCACCAAGTTCCTGGTCGGCCGTGACGGCCGCGTCCTCAAACGCTACGCACCCAACGACAAACCCGAATCCCTGCGGGCCGACGTCGAGGCCGCGCTGGGGACTTGAGCGAGACCGCCATGTTCCAGCATGTCCAGCCCTTCGCGGGCGACCCGATCTTTGCCCTGGTCGACGCCTACAACGCCGATCCGCGGCCACAGAAAGTCAACCTCTCGATCGGCATCTACTTCGACGACGAAGGCCGCCTGCCGGTGTTGCCCAGCGTGCGCGAGGCCGAGGCCCGCACGCTGGCCGAGGGTGGCCCCAAGCCCTACCTGCCGATGGAGGGCGATCCGCGGGCGCGCGCCGAGGTGCAGGCGCTGCTGTTCGGCCACACCCACCCGGCGCTGGCGGCCGGCCGCGTGGTGACCATCCAGACCGTGGGCTCCTCGGGCGGCCTGCGGGTGGGCGCGGACTTCCTCAAGACCTGGCTGCCGGACAGCGAGGTCTGGGTCAGCGACCCGACCTGGGACAACCACCGCTCGATGTTCGAGGGCTGCGGCTTCGCGGTCCACACCTACCCGTACCACGACCCCGCCACCGGCGGCCTGCGCTTCGATGCCATGCTGGCGGCGATCCAGGTCTTGCCCGCTCGCAGCATCGTGCTGCTGCACGCCTGTTGCCACAACCCGACCGGGGTCGACCTCTCACGGGCGCAATGGGAACAGTTGATTCCGGTGCTGCGCGAGCGCGAGCTGCTGCCCTACCTCGACCTGGCTTACCAGGGCTTCGGCGACGACATCGAGCAGGATGCTTTTGCGGTGCGGGCGCTGGCCGATGCGGGCCTGAGCTTCTTCGTTGCCAACTCCTTCTCCAAG
>CAISYQ010000009.1 GCA_903889735.1 uncultured Methylibium sp. | reverse complement strand
GGGCGGCCAGGGTGTCGGCGGTCTCGCCACTTTGGGTGATGGTGACCACCAGCGTGCGGGGATGGGGCACGCTGTCGCGGTAGCGGTATTCGCTGGCCACCTCGACCTGGGTGGGAATGCCCGCGATCGATTCCAGCCAGTACTTGGCGGCGCAGCCGGCGTAGTAGCTGGTGCCGCAGGCAAGGATCAGCACCGAGTCGATCTCGGCGAACACCGCCGCCGCGTCCGGGCCGAAGAGCTCGGGCACGATGCCTTCCACGCCCTCCAGCGTGTCGGCGATGGCGCGCGGCTGCTCGAAGATCTCCTTCTGCATGTAGTGACGGTAGGGGCCGAGCTCGGCCGCCCCGGTGTGGGCGTGGACAGTGCGGACTTCCCGCTGCACCGGCTCGAAACGGCCATGGGTGTCGTGGGGGTCCCGGGCCGTGATCCAGTGCCGGCCCCGCTGCAGGTCGGCCACGTCGCCTTCCTCGAGGTAGAGGATCTGGTCGGTCACGCCGGCCAGCGCCATGGCGTCGGACGCCACGAAGCGCTCCCCCTCGCGCTCGCCGGTGCCGATGCCCAGCACCAGCGGTGAGCCCTTGCGCGCCGCGATCACGCGCTGCGGTTCGTCGCGGCAGAACACTGCCACCGCATAGGCGCCGCGCAACTGCAGCGTGGCCTGCTGCACGGCGTCCTGCAGGTCGCCGTCGTAGAGCGAGTCGACGAGGTGGGCGATGACCTCGGTGTCGGTCTGGCTGGTGAAAAGGTAGCCCCGCGCCTGCAGCTCGGTGCGCAGCTCATCGTGGTTCTCGATGATGCCGTTGTGCACCAGGGCGATGCGCGCGCTGCGGATCGGCGCGCCTGGGCCGTCGGGGTCGGCGGCGTCCTGGGGCTGCGGTCCGCTGGAGAAATGCGGGTGGGCGTTGTGCACGGCCGGCGCCCCGTGGGTGGCCCAGCGGGTGTGGGCGATGCCGGTCGTGCCCTGCACTTGGTCGGCCTCGACCTGCGCATCGAGCTCCGCCACCCGCGAGGTGCTGCGGCTGCGGCGCAGCCCGCCATGCTGGTGCACGGCCACGCCGCAGGAGTCGTAGCCGCGGTATTCGAGCCGCTTGAGGCCCTCGACCAGGAGGGGGACGATGTTGTTCGCGCCTACCGCGCCGACGATGCCGCACATGGGTTGTTCCTTGTTCTTAAGGGAAGTGTCGAGCGGATCTTAGGCAAGAGGGCAAGAAATGAGCTTTCAATCGTCAACCTGGAAGCAGTAAAAATTCCATATCAGAATCGATCTGAAAGATAATTTCAAAATACCTCCAGTAAATTGAAATATATGTATGGCAGATTTGTCCCTCGACCCGGTGGATCTCCAGCTGCTCGGCCTGCTGCAGCGCGATGCCGCACGCTCCAACCAGGCGCTGGCCACCGCGGCGGGCGTTTCGCCGGCCACGGCCCACCGGCGGGTGAAGCGGCTGCACGAGCTCGGCGTGATCGAGCGCGTGGTGGCCCAACTCTCGCCCCAGCGGCTGGCCGAGGCCGGCTGCCCGCTGCTGCAAGCGCTGCTGGAGGTGACGCTGGACGTGCAGGCGGCCGAGCGGCTCGACGCTTTCGAGGCCCGGGCCCTCGCCGAGCTGGCGGTGCAGCAATGCTGGCGGGTCTCGCCGGGGCCGGATTTCGTGCTGGTGGTGGCCGTGGCCGACATGCCGGCCTACGAGGCCTTCGCGGCGCGGTTGCTGCGGGCCGATGCGAATGTGCGCAACGTGCGCGCCTTCTTCAGCATCCGCCGCGCCCGCTTCGGCAGCGAGCTGCCGCTGCCGGTGACCCTGAAGGGCTGAGGGGCTGAGGGCGACGCTGGCCGCGCGATGCAGCCGTCGCAGCGGGGTCTCATGCTAGCCCTGAGGTGGCGCCCGCGGTTGGAGGCGGAGCGGGGGCGCGGGGGGCGTCTCAGCGCTTGCGCGCGGGTCGTTTCCAGCCGGCAAGCGAGACCTGCCGGGCGCGGGCCACCGTCAGCTGGCCGGCCGGCGCGTCCTTGCCCAGGGTGCTGCCGCCGCCGACGGTGGCGCCTGCGCCCACCGTGAGTGGTGCGACCAGGACGCAGTTGCTGCCCACATGGGCATCGGCCTCGATCACGGTTCGGTGCTTGTTCGTGCCGTCGTAGTTGGCGGTGATGCTGCCGGCACCGAAGTTCACGCGCTCACCGACCGTGGCGTCGCCCAGGTAGGCCAGGTGGTTGGCCTTGGCGCCGCGCGCCAGGGTGGAATTCTTGACCTCGACGAAGTTGCCGATGTGCACCTCGGGGCCGAGCTCGGCACCCGGTCGCAGCCGGGCAAAGGGCCCGACCCGGGCGTCCTCGCCCACGCGCACGCCCAGCGCCTCGCCGTCGATGTGGGTGAAGGGGTGGATCACCGCGCCGGCCTCGATCCGGGCATTGCGGATGACGCAGTTGGCGCCGATGCGCACCCGGTCGCCGAGCTGCACCTCGCCCTCGAAGACGCAGTTGATGTCGATTTCCACGTCGCTGCCATGCGAAAGCCGACCGCGCAGGTCGAAGCGGGCCGGGTCGGCCAGCCGCAGGCCGGCCTCCATCAGGCGGGCGGCCTGGGCGAGCTGGTGGCGGCGCTCCAGGTCGGCCAGCTGCACGGGGCTGTTGACGCCCAGCACCTCGGCCTCGCCCGAGGGCTGGGCGGCGACCACCGGCAGGCCCTCGTCCGCGGCCATCGCGACGATGTCGGTGAGGTAGTACTCGCCCTGGGCGTTGTCATTGCGCAGCGCGGCCAGCCAGCGCTTCAGCGCCGCGGTGGGGGCCGCCATCACGCCGGTGTAGACCTCGTGAAGCTCGCGCTGGGACGGGGTGGCGTCCTTGTGCTCGACGATGCCCAGCACCCGGCTGGGGTCGGCGGCGTCGCGCAGGATGCGGCCGTAGCCGGTGGCGTCGCTCAGCGTGATGGTCAAGAGTGCCAGCCGCTCGCCGCCGCAGGCCTGGACCAGCGCACGGGCGGTGTCGGCCTCGATCAGGGGCACGTCACCGTTGAGGATCAGGGTGGTGCCGCCCGCCTGTCCGTCCGCGCCCAGCAGCGGCACCGCCTGCTGCACGGCATGGCCGGTGCCCTGCTGGGGTTCCTGCCGCACGAACGCCAGCGGTGCGCCGGGGAAAGCGGCGCGCATGGCCGCCTCGACCGCTTCGGCGCCATGGCCGGTGACGGTGATCAGTCTTTGCGCGCCGAGTTCGGACGCGGTCGCCAGCACGTGCTGCAATAGGGGTCGCCCGGCCAGGGTGTGAAGCACCTTGGGCCGGTTTGACTTCATGCGGGTGCCCTTGCCCGCCGCCATGATCACGATGTCCAGCATTCAGGAATCCGGTAGATGGAGGTGCGCCCGGATTATCGCGGCCGCACTGCTGCTGGCGCTCTCGCTGGGCGGCTGCAGCGCGGTGCGGCTGGTCTACAACCAGGCTGATGCCCTGGTCTATTGGTGGCTCGATGGCCACCTGGATTTCGACGGCGCCCAGACGCTGCGGGTGCGCGAAGGCATCACCCAGTGGTTCTCATGGCATCGCCGCAGCCAGCTGCCGGAGTACGCCGCCCTGCTGGAGCGCGCGGCGACCGAGGCCGCCGCCCCCACCACGCCCGAGCAGGCCTGCCGCTGGTTCGAGGTGGTGCGTGAGCGCGCCGACATCGCCATGCAGCAGGTGCTGCCCGTGGCCGCGCAGGTGGCGGGCACGCTGCACGCCGAACAGCTGCAGCGCCTGGCCCGCAAGCAGGCCGAATCGATCGGGGAATTCCGCCGCGAGTACCTGCAGCCCGACGCCGCGGAGCGGCGCGCCGCCTCGGTCGAGCGGGCGATCGAGCGCGCCGAGCAGCTCTACGGACGGCTCGACGCCGCACAGCGTGCGCAGGTGGCCGCGGCGGTGACGGCCTCGCCCTTCGATCCGCAGCGCTGGCTGGCCGAGCGCCAGCGCCGCCAGCGCGACCTGCTCCAGGCGCTGACGACCGTGGTCGCGACCCGGGGCGGCAGCGATGCCGCCCGTGTCCAGTTGCAGGGGGTGTGGCAGCGCGCCCGCCACTCGCCCGATGAGGCCTACCTGCGCTACGCCGAGGGGCTGGACCGCTACAACTGCGAATTCGCGGCCCAGCTGCACAACACCAGCACCCGCGAGCAGCGCGAGGCACTGCAGCGGCGGCTCAGGGGCTGGGAAACCGACCTGCGCCGGCTGGCTTCGGACTGAATCCGGCCCGACCAACGGCCCATGGGGGCTTCAGACGCCCGCCCCAGACGCTCACCCTCAACGGCCTACCCGAACGGTCGCTCTGGGCGGTCGACCCAGCCTGCCCCGTCCCGCGTTCTGCGGCCCGCCGCGCGCGGGGTCCAGGAACGTCAAGGGCCGGGCACCGCCACCGTGACCGTGCGGGGGCTGAGCGCCGTGGCCGGGAAGTCCTTCAGCACCGCGTCGAACAGGGCCGGCAGCAGCGCGTCCGAGGTCCAGCGGCTGGTGTAGACGCCGCGGGTCTCGTAGAGGAACTCCTGGCTGCGGCGGTCGCGGATCAGCACCGCCACCTCGCGCTGCAGGTCGGGCAGGTCGTATTCATAGGACAGGCCCAGACCGGTGCCTTGGGAGTAGGGCCAGCGGCCGCGGTGGAACCACCAGTCGCTGCGCCAGGCCACCGAGGGCCCGAACGGGTCGCGGCGCGCCACCTGGAAGACCCGCAGGCCGAGCTGGACCAGCACCTCGGCCTCGCCGGGCGGCGCCTGCCTGAAGCCCACCGCCAGGAGCGCCGGCAGCGCCGCGGCCTCGATGCGCGCTTGCTCGGCCGCGTCGGCCTGCTGCGAGGGCAGCCGCTCGATCGCGAAGCTGCCGGGCGCCCGGCCCTGGGGCCAGGAGCCTTGGCTCTGCACATCGACCGAGACGGTGCGGATCCCGCTGCAGCCGGCCCCCGCCAGCGGCAGCGCCATCAGGGCGCCGAGGCGGGCAATCACGGAGCGTCGGTGCCATGTCATGAGGATCTTCCAGGTGGGTGATGGGTGACGGGACCCGAAAGGGCACAAGAGGACACGAACGGACATGGACCGGGTTGCGCCGTGCCGTCTGCGCTCCGCTCACTTCTCCCTCTCATCATGCAATCCTGCGACAAGCTGCGGCGCCGGACGCTGTCATCCGTCAAGGCCTTCGCCGGCCCGCGGGCCGAGGGTGGAGCCGTGGTGCCAGCGGGGCCCTTTCATGGCGGGTCCATCCACCGCAGCGGCCGTGCCACCAGGGGGTCGGTGGATGCACTCCCGGTTGTGGGCTCGGGGGGCGCGCAGGGGTCGTCGTCACCGTCGAAGGCATGGTCGCCGTTCGGATCGGCCACACCCGTGGTCTTGAGCGTGGCGAAGGGGTGCAGCCTGCGGTCCTGGAGGTGGGAGGGCACGACATTGCCGAGCGCGGCGGCCATGTTCTCCACCCGCCCCGGGAAGCGCTGCTGCCAGTCGCGCAGCAGGGCGGCGA
Organism: uncultured Methylibium sp.; assembly: GCA_903889735.1. GTDB lineage: Bacteria > Pseudomonadota > Gammaproteobacteria > Burkholderiales > Burkholderiaceae_C > Methylibium. Next base: position 8,085 of record CAISYQ010000009.1, on the reverse strand, counting down.
TCTGCTGGCGCTGCAGGTTCTCCTGGCTGCCGCACAGGGTGCAGGGAATGATGGGGAACCGCCGGTGCGCCGCCCAGGCCGCCAGGTCGTCTTCGGCCACATAGGCGAGTGGGCGGATCACCAGGTGGCGGCCGTCGTCGCTCACCAGCTTGGGCGGCATGCCTTTCAAGCGGGCGCCGAAGAACATGTTGAGGAAGAAGGTCTGCAGCATGTCGTCGCGGTGGTGGCCCAGCGCGATCTTGGTCGCGCCCAGCTCGCTGGCCACGCGGTAGAGGATGCCGCGGCGCAGGCGCGAGCACAGGCTGCACATCGTCTTGCCCTCGGGCACCAGGCGCTTGACGACCGAGTAGGTGTCCCGCGTCTCGATGTGGAAGGGGACGCCGCGGCCAGCCAGGTAGGCCGGCAGCACATCCTCGGGGAAGCCCGGCTGCTTCTGGTCGAGGTTGACGGCCACCAGGGAGAAGTCGATGGGCGCGCGCCGCTGCATCTCGAGGAGGATGTCGAGCAGGACGTGGCTGTCCTTGCCGCCCGAGACGCAGACCATCACCTTGTCGCCGGCCTCGATCATGTTGAAGTCGGCGATCGCCTGGCCGACCAGCCGGTGCAGGCGCTTGCTGAGCTTGTTGGTCTCGAAGCCGGCCTTGCGGGCCGCCGGGGTGTCGACCACCGCGTCCATGTTCAATCCTCGCGGAAGCCGAAGACCTCGACGCCCACCGCCTCGCAGTCGGGGTAGACGTCGGGCTTCTCGGTCGAGACGCGCGCGGCCCGCACGCCGGGATGGGCCAGCATGTCGCCCAGCAGCGCGTCGGCCAGGGTTTCCTGCAGCTGGATATGCCCGCACCCCACCCGCCGGGCGATGGCCTCGCGGATGAAGTCGTAGTCCACCACCTCCGACAGCGCGTCGGTGCGCGGCGTCGAGAGCGCCAGCGGCACGTACAGATCGACGTTGAAGACGATGCGCTGCGCCGCATGCTGCTCGAAATCATGGGCGCCGATGCGCACCGCCACCTCATGCCCGCGCAGGAAGAGCCGGCGGCAGCCGGCCAGGCGTGGGTGGTTCAGCAGGGCGGACATGGGGGGGTGCGTCAGCCGCCGGATCCCGCGCCGGATTCGCGGGCCAGGAACATGACGTCGCGCGGTTGCCGGGACAGGTGCTGGCCACCATCGACGACCAGGGTGGTGCCGGTGATGGCGGGCGACTGGACCAGGAAGCGCACGCTGCGCGCCACGTCCTCCGGGGTCGAGGAGCGCTGCAGCGGTGTGAGCCGGTGGGCCCGCTCGAACTCGTCCGCCGTCATCGTGCCGGACGGCAGCGTGACGCCGGGCGCGACGCCGCAGACGCGCACCCGCGGCGCGAGCGCCATCGCGAGCATGGTGGTCGCCGCCTCCAGTGCCGCCTTGGACAGGGTGTGCGAGAAGTAATCCGGGTTGGGGTTCCAGAGCTTCTGGTCCAGCAGGTTGATGACGCAGCCGCTGCCTTCACGCGCCGTCAGGTGGTCGTGCAGGGCCTGGGCCAGCACCACCGCCGGGGCGGTGTTGGCGCGGATCTGGCGTTCCAGCAGGGCGTAGCTGAAGCCGGCCGGGTCGTCGTACTCGAAGGTCGAGGCGTTGTTCACCACCGCGTCCAGCCGCCCGAAAAACGCGGCCACCGCCGGCACCAGGGCGCGCGTTGCGGCCTCGTCGGCCAGGTCGGCGGCGAAGGCCTGGGCCTCGGCGCCGAGTGCCCGCGCCTCGGCCACCACCGCCAGCGCCTCGGCCTGCGAGCCGCGGTAGTGCACGGCCAGGTCGAAGCCCTGCGCCGCCAGGTCGAGCGCGATCACCCGGCCGACCCTGCGGGCGGCGCCGGTGACGAGGGCGACGGGGCGCGAGGCCATGGTTCCTACAATGCGTTCGATGCGTGAAGACGAGCCCGGCAGTGTATCGGCGGCCCTCGCCGCCCACATCCGGCAGGGCATCGCCGACGAGGGGGGCTGGATCCCCTTCGACCGCTTCATGCATGCGGCGCTCTACACGCCGGGCTTGGGCTACTACGCCCGCGACAGCCGCCAGTTCGGCCTGCTGCCGTCCTCGGGCAGCGACTTCGTCACCGCGCCCGAACTCTCGCCCCTGTTCGGCCGGGCGCTCGCGGTGCAGGTGGCCCAGGGCCTGGAGGCGACCGGGGTCGACGAGATCTGGGAGTTCGGCGCCGGCTCAGGGGCGCTGGCCGAGCAGCTGCTCGGGGCGCTGGGCGAGCGCGTGCGCCGCTACACCATCGTCGATGTCTCCGGCGCGCTGCGCGATCGCCAGCGGCAGCGGCTGGCGCCTTTGGGTGATCGCGTGGTCTGGGCCGAGCGCCTGCCCGCGGCGATCGAGGGCGTGGTGATCGGCAACGAGGTGCTCGACGCCATGCCCGCGCGGCTGATCGCCTTCGACGGCGCACGCTGGCGCGAGCGCGGCGTGGCGGTGCACGAAGGCTGCTTCGCCTGGGCCGACCAAGACCGTAGAGACGAGGAAGACGACCCCGCTGCTGCTTCTGCGAGTTCTCGCAGCGACACCGAGCCCCCGGACCTCCGCCCGCCGCTGGACGGCCCCTTCGCGCCCGGCACCGTGACCGAACTGCATCCCCAGGCGCAGGCCTTCGTCGCCACACTGGCCAGCTGCCTGAAGCGCGGCCTGGCACTCTTCATCGACTACGGATTTCCCGAGGCCGAGTACTACCATCCCCAGCGCACGGGCGGCACATTGATGTGCCACCGCGGCCACCAGTCCGATGCCGATCCGCTGTCCGATGTGGGGCTCAAGGACATCACCGTCCATGTCGACTTCACCGCCATCGCGCTGGCCGGTCAGGCGGCTGGCCTGCAGGTGATCGGCTACACCTCGCAGGCGCATTTCCTGATGAACTGCGGCCTGCTCGAGCTGATGTCGCAGGCCACGCCGCGCGAGGTCGCCCATGCGCAGAAGCTGCTCACCGAGCATGAGATGGGCGAACTCTTCAAGGTGATCGCCCTGGCGCCCGGCGATCCCTTTGACGCGGTGGGTTTTCGCCATGGCGACCGCAGCCACAGGCTGTGATCCCGACCACCAGGAGACCCCGATGCTGCGCTGGATGATCGTCGTTGTGCTGGCCCTGGTGGTGTTCCAGGCGCTGGGCCCCTGGCTTCGCCGCCTGGGCATCGGCCGCTTGCCGGGCGATCTGAATTTCCGACTCGGTGGCCGCGATTGGTCGCTGCCGATCGCCAGCACCCTGCTGTTGAGCTTCCTGGCGATGCTGATTGGCGAGCTGGTCTGAGCGCCTGGGGGAATGCGCGGGCGGGTGGCGATGAGTTGGGCGGGCCCGGCTCCGCTTAGCTGGGTTACCAGATGCGCTGCGCCGGGCCCACCCAACCCATCGTCGGAGCGGCTCCAGGCTTCGCCAACCCTCGACTTCACTTCGGCTTGTTCTTCGCCTTGTAGGCCGCCACGCTCTCCTTGAGGTCGCTGTATTCGCGGCAACCGAAGAAGCAAGCCTTGTCCAGCCGCTTGAGCAGCCCCTCGGCCCCGGCCAGATCGCCCCGGATCAACAGCAACTCGCCGTAGTACTCAAGCGCCCGGCGGTGCTTGGGGTCGATCTCCAGCGCCTTGCGGTAGTGCGTCTCGGCAGCGGCGTAGTCGGGCGGGGTCTTGCTGCGCAGCGAGTAGCCCATGAGGTTGTTCCAATCGGCGCTGGTGGGCACGTTGGCGGCCTTCAGCACCTCGACGGCGGCGTCGAAGCGCTTGGCCTTGAATTCCTGCCGAACGCCCTCGACCCAGGGCGGCTCGTTGGGCTGCGGGTCCATGTCTGCCGCCGGGGCCAGGGTCGGGATGGTGAGGGCCAACAGCAGGGCGAGCTGGTGGGCAGGACGGAAGGAGGGGGCGGGTTTCACGGGTGAGATCTCCTTGGGGCGAGGTGCGGGTGAGTTGGGGGGTGGTGTGCGGGCGGAGGGCGAAGGGCGAAGGGGCGGGAGTGGATGGAGCGCGTCAGCCGGTGGGGCCCGTGTCGTTCGGCAGCCAGGCCGTGTCGCCCACCACGTACACGGTCATTGGCTCCTTGCGGCCGCGGATGCTCACCTCGTGCGCTTCACCCAAGCTGCGGCCCGGAGCGGCCAGCTCGGCCAGCTCTCGCGACACCACAAGCTGGGCTGCGAAATCCTTGGACAGTGCTTCGAGCCGGCTCGCGGTGTTCACCGTGTCGCCGATCGCGGTGAGGTTGATCGCTCGGCCATGGCCGAGCTCGCCGACGATCGCCGGCCCCGCGTGCAATCCGATGCCGATGCTCAGTGGCGGATCGACCTCGCCCTGCAGCGAGGCGTTGAGCTCGGCCAGCGCCTGCCCGATGCGGCGCGATGCGTCCAGCGCCTGTCTCGCGGCCTGCTGTGGCCCCACCTCCAGGCCGAAGAGCGCCATGACACCGTCGCCGATGAACTTGTCGACATGGCCGCCGGCCGCCTCGACCGACTCGCCCACTGAGCGGAAGTAACGGTTGAGCAGGTAAACCACGTCGTAGGGCAGCCGCTTCTCCGAGAAGGCGGTGAAGCCGCGCAGGTCGACGAACATCACCGCGATCGGCCGCTCCTCGCCCACCGAGAGTGCGGTGCGGCGGTAGGCGTCGGATGGCTGGGCCGAGGGCGGCAGCAGGGGCGTGATGCGGTACTCGCCGGCCGGGGGGCGCAGCTGGCAAGCCAGCCGCACCTGCGGCGGCGTGCCCAGGCGTGCCAGGACCCGCCCCTCGGACGCGTCGGGCGGCGACAGGTCGGCGCTTCCCGGCCCGCTGACACGCACCCGGCAGGTCGAGCAGCGGCCCCGCCCGCCGCACACCGAGGCGTGGGGGATGCCGCTGCTGCGGCTGGCCTCCAGGATTGACAGCCCCACCTGCATGGTGACCGTGCGACCGCCCTCGTAGGTGAGCTTGAGCCGGCCCCGGCGCCGCGCCCACAGCTCTCGCACCCAGCGCCCCAGCAGGACCAGCGACAGCAGGCCCGCGGCCACCCACTTCAGCACGCTGGAGAGCGTGTACAGGTCCTCCAGTTCGTCGGCCCGGGGAGGGCGCGCCAGCGCCGCCTGGGCGCGGAAGGCCTCGCGGTCCTGCATCAGCTCGAGCACGTCGCCGATGCCCACGCCGGCGCCGGCGATGGCCAGCGCCGGCAGCAGCAGCGCGCCGGCGTAGAGCCAGGGGATGGCATCCGGGTACCAGGGCTTCAGGCGCAGGTAGAAGTGCAGGCCGATGCAGGCGTGCAGCCAGACGGCCAGCACCAGCCCGAACTGGCGCGCCAGCTGCCAGGGGTCGGCCGCCAGCGAGGACAGCACATAGAGGTGCGTGGGGTTCACCTCGTAGACCTCATGCGCCACCCGTGTGCCGACGATGTGGATCATCGCCAGCGGCACGATCGACAGCCCGAGCAGCAGCTGCGCCCATTCCCAGCGGCTCATGCGCAGCGTGCGGCGCCGCAGGAGCGAGCCCAGTGCCAGCGTCAGATGCACGGCCAAGGCGATGCTGAGCAGCACCGTGCCCGGTACCGAGCGCCACACCGCCGTGAAACCCTGGAGTGCCGTGTCGGCAAAGCGCATCGACACCAGCAGCAGCGAGTGGTTGAACAGGTGCAGCACCACATAGGTGAAGAGCACCAGCCCCGAGGCCATGCGCAGGCGGCCGATCATGGGCCTCCCGCCCGCAGGCCGGTGCGCTCATCTCGAGCGCGTCCCAAGCGGCGTGCAGACCCGGCGGTGCGGGTGAGCGCGCCAGCCGCATCCGGGGGCATCGAAGCCGGCGGATTCATCGAAACCTGGGTCTCCCCTGGCATGGAAGCCATCGGGGCCCTCGGGCCCCTTCTGTTGGCGGGTTCTGCTCTGCGGGCCGGTCTCGGCCGCTGTTTATAATTCGGTCCGTTGGCGCTTTAGCTCAGTCGGTTAGAGCGACGGAATCATAATCCGCAGGTCCGGGGTTCGAATCCCTGAAGCGCCACCAGATCACCCGAAAGCCCTGCAGGCCAAGCGCCTGCAGGGCTTTTTCATTTGTCGGGCGGCGGTTCGTCCTGGGATCAGGCCGCCTGGGCCAGCTGCCGCAGGGCGCGCTCGAACACCTCCACGGGTTGCCCGCCCTGGATCAGGTGGCGGTCGTCGATGATGACCGAGGGCACCGAATGGATGCCCTGCCCGGTGTAGAAGGCTTGGCGCTGGCGCACCTCGGAGGCATGTTCGTCCGAGGTCAGGATCGCCCGGGCGCGGTCCGCATCCAGCCCGACCTCGCCGGCCACGCGCACCAGCAGATCGGGATCGTTCGGGTTCTCGCCATGCGTCAGGTAGGCGCTCAGCAGCGCGCGCTTGAGCACGCGCTGTCGGCCCTCGAGGCCGGCCCAGTGCAGCAGCCGGTGGGCGTCGAAGGTGTTGTAGATGCGCTGCCGCCGACCCTTGCCGAAGGTGAATCCGACGGCTTCGCCGCGCTCGCGGATCATCTCGGCGTTTTGCTCGCATTGCTCGGGCGTGAGCCCGTACTTGCGCGACAGGTGCCCGACGATCTCCTCGCCCTCGGCCGCCATCTGTGGGTTGAGCTCAAAGGGCTGGAAATGCAGCTCCACCGCGACCGCATTGTCCAGGCGCGAGATCGCCTCCTCCAGCGCATTCAAGCCGATGGCGCACCAGGGGCAGGAGATGTCGGAAACGAAATCGATCTTCATGGGCGCTCCTCGGCGGTTTTGCAGCCAGGCGGCTGTGGGTTTCATTGTGCCGGGCGGTGCCGCCGGCGGCTGCGGTGGCCGGCGGTCATGGCGCACACTTGTGGCCTTGGCGCGGCTGGGACGCGTGGACATCCCTGCCATCGATGTCAACGGGCAGGAGCCCCAGCCCGTTTCTATTCGTCAACATTGGGGAATTCCATGAAGATTGTGTCCACCGCTTTTCTGGCCTTGTCGGTCCTCGCCCTGGGTGGTTGCGCCAGCAGCAGCCCCGACGTCATCAAGCGCGGTGACGCCCAGCGGCTCTCGAGCGTGCAGGATGGGGTGGTCCTCAACGTCCGTGCGGTCACGGTCGATGGCTCGCAGTCGGGCCTGGGCGGTGCAGCGGGCGCGGTGGTCGGCGGCGTGGCCGGCAGCGGTGCCAGCAACGGGCGCACCGGCGCGGTGGTGGGCGTGGTCGGGGCGGTGGTTGGGGCGGTGGCCGGCAACGCGATCGAGCGCGCCAGCACCCGCGAGAGCGCCCTCGAGATCTTGGTACAGATGCCCAACGGCGAGCGCCGCGCGATCGTCCAGGCGCAGGGTGCCGAATCCTTCCAGGCCGGCGATCAGGTCGTGCTGATCTCCACCGGCAGCACCACCCGCGTGTCACGCGCCCAGTCGGTGCAGCCCAAGCCCTGAAGTCAGCCCCGGCCGAGCGGTCACGCCAGCCGGGGACCCGGCGCCCTCAACGCGCCCCCAAGTCCACCCCATGCCAGCCCGCCCGCGGATATCGCCACGCGTGGGCTGGCTTGCCCTTGAAATGACACGGGCGACCCCTATAATCTGTTGCTAGCACTCGCGCAGATTGAGTGCTAACAAGACGCCGACTGCCTGCATGGCTCCCGGCAGCGTGAATGTAAGTTCGCGCTAACTGCGCGAAATGAGTCGCAAGACAATTGATTCCCACCAAGGAGATACGATGAAACTTCGTCCTTTGCACGATCGCGTGATCGTCAAGCGCATGGAACAGGAAACCAAGACCGCCTCCGGCATCGTCATTCCCGACAATGCCGCCGAGAAGCCCGACCAGGGCGAGGTCCTGTCCGTCGGCCCGGGCAAGCGCAATGACAAGGGTGACCTGGTCGCCATGAACGTGAAGGTCGGCGACCGCGTCCTGTTCGGCAAGTACAGCGGCCAGACCGTCAAGGTCGATGGCGACGAGTTGCTGGTGATGCGCGAGGAAGACCTCTTCGCCGTGGTCGAGAAGTAAGTCGCCCCCGGCGATTGCTTCCTTCCACCCCGGTCTGATCTACAGCTATTGGAGAAATACACATGGCAGCTAAAGACGTGATTTTCGGCGGCGAAGCCCGCGCGCGCATGGTCGAAGGCGTGAACATCCTGGCCAATGCGGTCAAGGTGACGCTCGGCCCCAAGGGCC
>CAISYQ010000008.1 GCA_903889735.1 uncultured Methylibium sp. | reverse complement strand
GACATAACGCGAACTCCATGCCAGCAACGGCCCGCTGTGCCCGCTTTAAGGGAAGACACTGAGCATGGACACCCGTCAACCAGCTCCGAGTGCGCAGAAGCGGCCCAACCCGCCCCTGGCGACGCGCAACATGGCAGGAAACGCCCTCGCTGAATCCACAGAGTTGTAGCAATTAAGACGATAAAACATCAGAATTGCACAAAACTGTCTTATTCAATACAGTCAGCACACGCGCCACCCGCCGGATCCATCCCTCCGTCTTGAACGACGCCATGCCCTCGAATCCTGAAACCGCCTCCGCGGACACGCCCCCCGGTTTCCCAGCCCAAGGCCTGATGGCGCGGCTGCGTTTCGACCCCCAGGAGGGCCGGATCTGGCTCGATCAGCAGCGCATGCTGCTGGTCCATGCCTCGGCGCAGGGGGTGCTTCACCAGGAACTGATCGAGACCCTGGGCCTGGACGCCGCTCGCGGCCTGATCACGCGGCTGGGCTACAACTCCGGCTCCAACGATGCCGAGCTGGCCCACCGCCTGCGCGGCTCGTCCAGCCCGGCGGAAGCCATCCTGCTGGGCACGCAGCTGCACATGCTTGAAGGTGTGGCCCGTGTCGAGCCGGTGCGCTTCGACGTCGATGAGGAGCGCGGCCACTTCCACGGCGAGTTCCACTGGCACGGCTCGGCCGAGGCCGAGGCGCACATGCGGGTCTATGGCCAAGGGACCGACGCCGTCTGTTGGCAGCAAGTGGGCTATGCCTCGGGTTTCAGCAGCCGGTTCATGGGCCGGCCGGTGATGTTCCGGGAGGTGCGGTGCCGCGCACAGGGGGCGCCGCACTGCGTGATCGTGGGCAAGCCGGTGGACGAGTGGGTCGATGCCGAAGAGGACCTGCGCAACCTGCAGGCCGACCGCCTGAGCCGCGGCCCGAGCGCTTTCCGCCGTGCGGCGCCGGCCGTGAGCGTTGCGCCGGCCGCCGCGCCGGCTTCCGCATCGGCCGCGCAGTCCCTGCTGGGCGACGCCGACGTGGTCGGCGTATCGGCCGGGTTCAACGCGGTCTGTCACATGGTGCGGCGCGCCGCCCGCACCCAGGCCACGGTGCTGTTCCTGGGCGAGAGCGGCGCCGGCAAGGAGGTGCTGGCGCGCAGCCTGCACCGCATCAGTCCGCGAGCGCAGGGACCCTTCGTGGCGATCAACTGCGCGGCCATCCCCGAGGAACTGGTCGAGTCCGAGCTCTTCGGCGTGGAAAAAGGCGGCTTCACCGGCGCGGTCAGCAGCCGGGCGGGTCGCTTCGAGCGCGCCGAGGGAGGCACCCTCTTCCTCGACGAGATCGGCACCCTCAGCGGGCCGGCCCAGGGCAAGCTCCTGCGCGCGCTGCAGGAGCGGGAGATTGAGCGGGTGGGCGGCATCCGCGCCGTCAAGGTCGACGTGCGGGTGGTGGCCGCCACCAACCTCGACCTGCGCGAGGCGGTGGCCCGTGGCCGTTTCCGGGAAGACCTGTTCTTCCGGCTCAATGTGCTGCCGATGCGTGTGCCGCCGCTGCGCGAGCGGCGCGAGGACATCCCGGTTTTCATGAATCACTTCCTTCACAAGTTCAACCAGCGCGATCAGCGCCGGGTCACCGGCTTCACCGGCCGCGCCATCGACGCCTTGCTGGCCTACCGCTGGCCCGGCAACATCCGCGAGCTGGAGAACCTGGTGGAGCGCGGCGTGGCGCTGGCCGCCGACGACAGCGCCATCGACGTCGGTCACCTCTTCCTGGGTGGCGAGGAGCTCGGTGCGGACCGCTGGGGCAGCGGCTTCGGAGATGGCATGGACATCGATGCCGACCTCCCGTCGCAGGCCGGTGAACTGCGCCGGATGCGTGAACCCTTTGGGGCGGAGGCTGCAGCCGGCACCGAAGCCGCCGGCCGCGGTGGTGGCCCCACGTCGCCAGCGCCTCTCGGTCAGCGGGTGGCCGCCCTGCTCGCGGGGGCCGAGGGCGCCGCCGCCGCACCGCTGGACGAGGTGGAGGCCGCGCTGATCCGCAGTGCGATGAAGCGCACCGGCGGCAACCAGTCGGCGGCGGCGCGGTTGCTGGGGCTGACCAGGGCGCAGCTGATCTACCGCCTCAAGGCGCTGAAGCGGGTTGAGGCGGGCTGAATCGAAAAAAAGCAGACCGAGCAGCGCGCGGCCCGAGACTTCCCGGATCGAAGGCCCCCGCAGAGGCCAGACAATCGGTTCGCTGATGGCCAGCTGAACGGACGCCCGAGGGACGCCCCAAGGGCGCCCAATGACAATCGACCGGTCAATGGCCGCGCGCAACGCTTGGCACAACGCCCACCCACCCGCCCCCACCCGCATGGACCTTCGCCGCCTCAAGTATTTCTTCGCCGTGGCCGAGGAGCTCAACATCGGGCGAGCCGCTGCCCGCCTGCACATCTCGCAGCCACCGCTCACGCGCCAGATCCGGGCCCTCGAGTCGCAGCTGGGTGTGGAGCTCTTCGTGCGCACCGCCAAGGGCATGGAGCTCACCCAGGCCGGTGAGATATTCAAGGAAGACGCCGGACAGATCCGCATGCTCGTGGAGGCCGCGATCGACCGCGCCCAGCGGGCCGGCGAGGGCCGGCTCGGGCGCCTGGACGTGGCCATCTTCGGCACCGCCATCTACGACACCATCCCCAAGTTGCTGGAGGACTTCCGCAACCGCCTGCCCGGCGTGAACATCGTGCTGCACACGATGAACAAGAACGAGCAGATCGATGCCCTGCGTCAGCGCCGCATCACCGTCGGCTTCAACCGCATGATGCCCGCGCTGCCCGACATCGGCTGCGAGCTGGTGGCCACGGAGACGCTCATGGCGGTGCTGCCCGAGCGCCACCCGCTCGCTGACCTTGAGGCCGTGCCGATGCGCGCGCTGGCTGAGCTGCCGATGGTGATGTTCCCGAACGTGGGCCGCCCCAACTTCATTGATCGGGTGATCGAGCTGTGCAGGCACCAGGGCTTCGAGCCCCGCATCGCCCAGGAGGTGGGCGATGCCGTCACCGGAATCGCACTGGTTGCGCGCGGCTTCGGCGTGACGCTGATTCCGCAGTCGGCCGCCGCCTCGCTGCGCGTGGCAGGCGCCGTCTACCGCCCGCTCTCAGACCGTCCCCAGCCGGTGGTGGACCTCATCTGCCTTTACCGCGCCAACGATCGCTCGGCGCTGCTGCAGTCCTTCCTGGACGTGGTTCGCGCCTACCGGCAATCCCAGTCTTCCTTGGGGATGACTGAGCCGGGTTGAGCGATTGCCAGCAAGCGTTGTGGGTTGAATGACGCCACAACCAGACGAGATTCCAGCAAATCAGGATCTGGAAATCTTGGAGCGGGTGAAGGGAATCGAACCCTCGTATGAAGCTTGGGAAGCTGCCGTTCTACCATTGAACTACACCCGCAGCAGGGCTGGATTCTAGCGGTCCCGTGAAGGGCCGATCTGCCGGTGCCGGACCGCAACTCAGGCAGTCCGCGCGCTCGGGGTTCCGCTCGGGGTTCGCCAAGCATCGGTGCCCTCGACCGGCCCAAGCCGCAGACCCCCCCGGGTCGTCCGCATTGACACGCTGGGAAGCAGGCGTTACGGTCCATCCCCCACTCTTGGACCTTGAGGATCATTGCGACCATGCATACCGTACTGTTGAAAATCGTTTGCAAGCCCGGCATGAAGGGCACCCTGCTGGACGCCCTGCGCGGCGCGCTGCCCGACACCCGAAAGTATGACGGCTGCAAGGCCGTCGAGGTCTACACCGACCAGGACGAGGCCGACGCCGTCGTGCTGTGGGAAAAATGGGCCTCGCGTGAGCACTACGGTCGCTATTTCCAGTGGCGCGTGGACACCGGCCTGATGGATGCGCTCGGCCCCTTGCTGGCCGCGCCGCCCGTTTTCATGCACATGGACAACCACGGCGACATCTGACGCCACCGATGCGGGGCGCGCTCAGCGCCCCGCGACGCCCGCACCGCCTGCTCAATGGTCGGTGCGCTGCTCGAACAGTCCGCTCAGAGGTCCAGCACCAGCCGCTGAGAACGCGAGCGAGACACGCAGACCGTCATGCGGTCATTCGCCGCACGCTCGGCATCGCTGAGGATGGCATCGCGGTGCTCCGGCGTGCCGCTGAGCACAGGCGTCATGCAGGATCCGCAGATGCCCTGGGTGCAGGAGCACATCACCGGGCAGCCGTTGGCGTGCAGCACATCGATCAGGAACTGCCCAGGCTCGACCGTGAGGACGCGCCCACTGCGGGCGAGCTCCACCTCGAAGCGACGGTCCTGGCTCGCATCGGCAAGGGACGCCACGAAGGCCTCCGAATGCATGGCCGAGACCGGCCAGCCCGCCACCTGCCCCCGCGACATCACCATCGCCATGAAACCGGCCGGGCCGCAGACATGGAGGGCGCGCGCCGGCCGGTAGGCATCGATCACGGCGGCGGCATCGAAGCGCTGCGATGCAGGCGCGTCGTCGAGCCAGATGGAGACCGAGCCCGCGAAAGGAGCCGCCCGAAGCTCGTCCCGGAACGGGATGGCCCCGGCGTCACGCGCGCAGACATGCAGCGCAAACGGAGCGCCGCGTGCGTGCAGTTCATGCGCCATCGCCAGCAAGGGTGTGATCCCGATGCCGCCGGCGATCAGCAGGTGCTCGGCGGGACCGGACGGGATCGCGAAGTGGTTGCGCGGCGTGCCGATCTCCAGCACGTCGCCTGGCTTGATCCGGTCATGCAGCGCCGCCGAGCCGCCCCGGCCCTGGCGGTCGTGCCGGACCGCGACGCGGTAGCGGTGCGTCTCGCCGGGCGGATTGCAGAGCGAGTAGGGGCGCACCAGTCCCGGGTGGATAACGACATCGATGTGCGCCCCTGCGGCGAAGGACTGAAAGGGGTGCCCGTCCTCGGCCCGCAGCTCGAAGGCCTTCACGTCCCGCGCGACCTGCGTGATAGCGCTGACGATGACACGGCGACGCGGCGGTTGAGAGGACGGAGGGAGCGACAAATCGCGCACCGACGACCAGATCGTGCGCACCGGGATCTGCTGCGCCTCGAGCAGGTGACGCCCGAGGCCCCAGGCCCGGTGGTAGCGGTAAAAAGGCAGCGAGGGCGCGAAATGATGGATGCAGTGCAGGGCCTGGCCGAGCAGCAGCCAGCGCGTCCAGGGGCGCGCGTTGATGCGCACCGTGCACTGGAAAGGCGCCGCCTCCCAGGTCACGCCGTGCGGGTGCTGGATGCGAGCGAACAGCGTCGACAACAGGAACAGGCCCAGCCTCTGCGGGAGCATCCAAAGCAGCACGAAGTCCAGGGCCCAGGGCGACGCCAGAAAGACCGCATGGAATGCGAGGTACAGCGTGATCGAGACCGTGAATTCGACGCGCTCGCCTACCGGCCGTGTGTCCCAGCGGCGCAAGTACCACCACATCCACATCACATCCAGGCCCACCAGCACCAGCGGCAGACGCCACATCGGCGCGGACACGAAGGGTT
>CAISYQ010000007.1 GCA_903889735.1 uncultured Methylibium sp. | reverse complement strand
CCGTCGCGGGTGCGGACCGCCGCCCGGACGGGGCTGGCCTGCTCGAGCTTGAAGCGGAAAGCCACCGACGGCCGTGAACCGGCCAGCGGCTCGAACTCCAAGACCTTGCGGATGGGGTTGCGGTCCACGAGGATGACGATCTGCTCCACCTCGGTCAGGCCAGCGACCGAGACGCTGATGGGCACGTTCATCGGGTCCACGGCGAAGGCGGGGCCCTTGACCTGCACCCGGTCGTCGAAACGCACCCGGGAGGCATCGGGCGTCAGGAACTCACGCCGCAGGTCGGGCCATTGCATGGAGCCGAAGGGGTCGCCGCCGGTCAGGTCGTCGGCCGCCAGCGCGGGCGGCGTCAGCGCTGTCAACCAAGCCATCGCTGCCAGGCACGTGGCACGCAGCAGACCGCGGCGGTTCAGGATCAGGGACCAGGGGAACATGGGGACACCTCCAGCGTACAAGAAGGCAAGATGCACGCCATGCGGCCGGACCACCGGACCGGGGCGCGCCACGGCGGCCTGCCCTGCGCCCTTCTCAGACCATCACGGCCAGGCGCTCGAGGATCAGCACGGCGAAGAATCCGAGCGCCACCACCACGGTCCACTTGACGATCGCCAGGCCGCGGTCGCGCCAGGGTTTCTGGCCGGTGGCCACATAGAGCGCGAAGCACAGCACGCCCGCCACCAGGGCCAGCAGGAGGATCCAGCGGAAGATCAACATGGGCGCCGGGCTCCCTTCGCCTCACCAGGCCGGCGCCGGCTCGGCGAAGCCGCGCGGCGCATCGCTGGCGCGCTCGAAGCTGACCACCTCGAAGGCGCCCGGGTCCTCAAGCAGCTTGCGCAGCAACAGGTTGTTGAGCGCGTGGCCGGAGCGGTAGGCGCTGTAGGCGGCCAGCATGGGCCGGCCGGCGATGTAGAGATCACCGATGGCATCGAGGATCTTGTGCTTGGTGAATTCATCGTCGTAGCGCAGCCCTTCGGCATTGAGCACGCGCTCATCGTTGACCACGATGGCATTGTCCAGGCTGCCGCCCAGGCTCAGCCCGCGTGAACGCATCATTTCCACGTCCTTGGTGAAGCCGAAGGTGCGGGCGCGGGCGATGTCCCTAGGGTAATGGCCCTCACTGAAATCGAACACCGCACGCTGACCGGTCTGGTCGACCGCGGGGTGGCCGAAATCGATCTCGAAGCTGAGCTTGTAGCCGTGGTGGGGCTCCAGCCGGGCCCATTTGGCGCGCACGCCCTCACCCTCGCGGACCTCGACCGTCTTGAGCACCCGGAGGAAGCGCTTGGACACCTCCTGCTCCACCACGCCGGCGCTCTGCAGCAGATAGACAAAGCTGGCGGCCGATCCGTCGAGGATGGGCACCTCCTCGGCGGTGATATCGATCAGCAGGTTGTCGATGCCCAGGCCGGCGCAGGCCGACATCAGGTGCTCGACGGTGTTGACCTTGGGCGCACCGGGATCGCCGCCCGGCGAGAGCGTGGACGCCAGACCGCGGGTGTCGCACACCGACTCGGCGCGGACCGGGATCTCCACCGGCACCGGCAGGTCCACCCGGCGGAACACGATGCCGGTGTCGGGTGCCGCCGGCCTCAGGGTGAGCTCGACCCGCTGACCGGTGTGCAGGCCCACGCCGACGGCCCGCGTGATCGACTTGAGGGTGCGTTGCGCCAGCATGGATTGATTGTCGGCGATCGGGTCTGGCATGCGCACAATCTCGGGCTGCCCAGCGGGATCACCCTTCTTTGTAAGACACTGAGACCTTCCCGACCGCGCACCGCGCGAACGAAGGTCGACCCGGCCTGCCGATCCCCTGCCCCGATCGACGAAAAGGATTTCCGTGAAGCACTCGAACGCCCGCCGCCACCCTAGCCTGCGATGTCCTGACCTGCATCCGGCCCCGCGCTCGCCCCGCCTGCTTGCCGCCCTGGCCCTGGCGCTGGCCGCCTGCGGCGCCCAGGCGGCCTCGACGCTGATCTACTGCTCCGAAGGCAGCCCCGAGGGCTTCGATCCGGCCCGCTACACCGCCGGCACCACCTTCAACGCCAGTTCGCAGCCCCTCTTCAACCGGTTGGTGGAGTTCGAGCGCGGCGGCACGCGGGTGGAGCCCGGGCTCGCCGAATCCTGGACGATCAGCCCCGATGGCCTGGTCTACACCTTCAAGCTGCGCAAGGGCGTGAAGTTCCACACCACCGAATGGTTCACGCCCAAGCAGGACTTCAGCGCCGACGACGTGGTCTTCAGCTTCGACCGCATGGTCAACAAGGACAACCCCTTCCAGAAGGCGGCACCCGCCTTGTTCCAGTACGCGAACGACATGGGGCTGCCGGACAACCTGGCCCGGATCGACAAGCCCGATGCGCTGACGGTGCGCTTCACGCTCAAGCAGGTCGATGCGGCCTTCCTCGCCAACCTGGCGATGGATTTCGCATCCATCCAGTCGGCCGAGTACGCGGCCCAGCTGCTGGCGGCCGGGCGCGCGGGCGAAATCAACACCAAGCCGGTGGGCACCGGCCCCTTCGCCTTCAAGCGCTATGACAAGGATGCCCAGATCCGCTACACGGCGAACGCGGCCTACTGGGCCGGCAAGCCGCAGATCGACCACCTCATCTACGCCATCGCCACCGACTCGGCCGTGCGGCTGCAGAAGCTCAAGGCCGGGGAATGCCATGTCTCGGTCTACCCCAAGCCGGCCGAGGTGGAGGCGCTCAAGAAAGAGCCGAAGATCCAGCTGATGTCGCTGCCGGGCCTGAACGTGGGTTACCTCTCGCTCAACGTCAAGCGCAAGCCTTCGACAACGCCGACGTGCGCCGCGCGATCAACCTGGCGATCGACAAGAAGTCGCTGGTCCAGGCGGTCTACCAGGGCGTGGGCACACCCGCCGTGAACCCCATGCCGCCCACGCTGTGGGGCTACAACACGAAGACCCCCGGCTATGAGTACAGCCCCGACAAGGCACGCGCCCTGCTGGCCAAGGCCGGCTTCCCGAACGGCTTCGAGACCCAGCTGTGGGCGTTGCCGGTGCAGCGGCCCTACAACCCCAACGGCCAGCAATCGGCCGAGATGATCCAGGCCGACCTGGCCAAGGTCGGCATCAAGGCGAGCATCGTCAAGTACGAATGGGCCGAGTACCTCAAGCGCGCCAAGGACGGCGAGAGCGCCATCGGCATGTTCGGCTGGAACGGCGACAACGGCGACCCGGACAACTTCCTCGCCACCCTGCTGAGCTGCGCCGCGGTGGGCGGCTCCAACTACGCTCAGTGGTGCGACAAGGAATACGACGCCCTGGTCGTCAAGGCCAAGCGCACCAGCAACCAGGCCGAACGTGCCAAGCTCTACGAGAAGGCCCAGGAGGTGTTCCACCGCGAGGCGCCCTGGGTGCCGATGGCCCATTCGGTGGTCTACCAACCCATGCTCAAGACCGTGCAGGGCTACCGCATGAGTCCCTTCGGCGCGGTGCAGTTCTTCGGCGTGAGCCTGAAATGAGCCGGCCAATGAGCGGGTACCGCGCGGCCGCCTGGCTGTGGTTCGGCGGGGCCGGCCTGCTCGGCGCGCTGCCGGCCTGGTCGGCGGGGGTCCTGACCGTCTGCACCGAGGCCTCGCCCGACGGCTTCGATGTGGCGCAATACACCTCGGCGGTCACGAACGACGCGGTCGGGATGACGGTCTACGACCAGCTGCTGCGCTTCAAGCGCGGCACGGCCGAGACCGAGTCGGCCCTGGCCGAGAAGCTCGACATCAGCCCGGACGGCCTGCAATACACGCTGCGCCTGCGCCGCGGCGTGAAGTTCCACACCACGCCCTGGTTCACGCCCACCCGCGACCTGAACGCCGACGACGTGATGTTCACGGTCCAGCGGCTGATGGACCCGAAAAGCCCCTGGCGCGCCGTCGCCAAGAACGGCTTCATCGCCTGGGCCTCCTACGGGCCGGGCGAGGTGGTCAAGTCGGTCGACAAGATCGACGACCTGACGGTGCGCTTCACGCTGAAGCAGCCGGCCGCCCCCTTCATCAACAACCTGGCGCAGTACAACGTGGCCTCGGTCTACTCGGCCGAGTACGGCGCGCAGCTGATCCAGAGCGGCCGGCTCGAGAAGATCAACACCGAGCCGGTCGGCACCGGCCCCTGGCAGTTCCGCAGCTACCAGAAGGATGCCGTGCTGCGCCTGAGCGCCCACCCGGGCTATTGGGGCGGCCGACAGGCCATCGACAGCCTGGTGTTCGCCATCACGCCCGACGCCAACGTGCGCGTGCAGCGCCTGAAGGCCGGCGAGTGCCTGGTGGGCGCCAACCTGCGGGCCGAGACCGTCGGCAGCCTGGAAGGCGGCGCGGTGCAGGTGCTGGGTCGCACGGCGCTGTTGACCGGCTTCATGCCGCTCAACACCCAGCGCAAGTTCCTCTCCGACAGACGCTTCCGCGAGGCACTGTGGCTGGGCTTCGACAAGAAGAGCTTCATCCAATCGGTCTACGGCGGCCGGGCCCAACCGGCGGCGAGCTTCCTGCCGCCGGCGGTGTGGAGCTTCGACGCCGGATTGGCGAACCGTTACGACCCCGAGAAGGCGCGGGCCCTGGTCAAGGCCTCGGGCTACGACGGCACCGAGCTCGAGATCGCCACCCGCATCGGCGGCAGCATCGATGGCAAGCGGGCCGCCGAACTGATGCAGGGCGACTGGGCCCGCATCGGCGTCAAGGTGAGGGTGCAGATGATGGAGTGGGGCGAGATGCTCAAGCGCACCGGCCGCGGCGACTACGACATCACCTTCCTCAACTGGATCGGCGGCGGCGATCCGGACGATTTCTTCTACCCCAACCTCACCTGCGAGGCGCTCAAGGGCGGCAACAACCGCCCGCAGTGGTGCCACCCGGCCTTCGACGAGCTGGTGGTCGCCGCCCGCCGCACCCCCGACCGCGCCAAGCGCACCGAGCTCTACCGCAAGGCCCAGCAGATCGTCTACGACGAGATCCCGCTGATCCCGACCGTCTACCCCGAGTACTTCACCGCGGTGAACCGCAAGGTCAAGGGCTTCGTCGCCGGGCCGCTGGCCGACCTGGACTTCCGCGGCGTGAGCGTCGAAGGGAACTGAGCGCCGATGTTCGCCTTCCTGCTGCGGCGGCTGGCGGTGGTGGTGCCGACCTTCCTCGGCGTCACGCTGCTGGCCTTCTCGCTGATCCACCTGATCCCGGGCGATCCGGTGCAGGTGATGGCCGGCGAGCGCCAGCTCGACCCGGCCTTCTACGCCGAGGCGCTGCACCGCCTGGGCCTGGACCGGCCGCTGTGGGAGCAGTACCTGAGCTACCTCTGGAAGGCGCTGCACCTGGACCTGGGCGCTTCCTTCGTGACCCAGGAGCCGGTGTGGGGCGAGTTCCTCAAGCTCTTCCCGGCCACGGTGGAGCTCTCGCTCTGCGCGCTGCTGTTGGCCAGCGTGCTGGGGTTGCTGGCGGGCGTGCTGGCGGCCGTGAAGCGCGGCTCCTGGCTGGACCATGGGGTGATGGGGCTGGCCCTCACCGGCTTCTCGATGCCCATCTTCTGGTGGGGCCTGCTGCTGATCATGTTCTTCTCGGTGCAGATGCAGGGCATCGCGCCCGATCTGGCCCTGCCGGTATCGGGGCGCATGGCGC
The DNA here is from genome assembly GCA_903889735.1 of uncultured Methylibium sp. GTDB lineage: Bacteria > Pseudomonadota > Gammaproteobacteria > Burkholderiales > Burkholderiaceae_C > Methylibium. The sequence goes on along the minus strand of CAISYQ010000007.1, from coordinate 12,025 downwards.
TGGAGTTCGACATCCCGCCGCGCACCGGCTTCATGCTCATCGACGCCTGGCTCTCGGGCGAGCCGGGCGCCCTGCGCTCGGCGCTCTCGCACCTGGTGCTGCCGGCCGTCGTGCTGGGCACGATCCCGCTGGCGGTGATCGCCCGCATGACGCGATCGGCCATGCTCGAGGTGCTGCGCGAGGACTATGTGCGCACCGCCCGCGCCAAGGGGCTCTCGCCCGCCCGCGTGGTGTTCGTGCACGCGCTGCGCAACGCGCTGGTGCCGGTGGTCACGGTCATCGGCCTGCAGATCGGCACCCTGCTCGCCGGGGCGGTGCTGACCGAGACCATCTTCTCCTGGCCCGGCGTGGGCAAGTGGCTGATCGACGCCATCAGCCGGCGTGACTACCCTGTCGTGCAGGGCGGCATCCTGATCACGGCCACGCTCGTGATCGTGGTGAACCTGGGGGTCGATCTGCTCTACGGGCTGGTGAACCCGAGGATCCGCCATGCGAAGTGAAGCGGACCGGCCCGTCGCCCCGCCCGGCATGCCGCTGCCCGGGGCGCCGTTCGCCCCACCCTCGGCCCTCGCCGACTTCTGGCGCAGCTTCTCGACCAACCGCGGCGCGGTCGGCGGTCTGGCCTTCCTCACGCTGGTGATCCTGGCCGCGCTGCTGGCCGGCGCGTTGGCGCCGCACAGCCCGATCGAGCAGTTCCGCGAGGCCCTGCTCACGCCGCCGGTCTGGCAGTCCGGCGGCTCCACGCGTTTCCTGCTCGGCACCGACGACATCGGCCGCGACATCCTCTCGCGCCTGCTCCACGGCGCGCGCTTGTCGCTGTTGATCGGCTTGGTGGCCGTCACGCTCTCCATGCTGCCGGGCATCGCGCTGGGACTGCTGGCGGCCTTTCACCCCCGCCTCCTGGGCACCGCGATCCTGCGCGTGATGGACGTGATGCTGGCCCTGCCCAGCCTGCTGCTGGCGATCGCGGTGGTGGCCGTGCTCGGGCCGGGGCTCATCAACACCATGCTCGCGATCGCGATCGTGTCCATCCCCGGCTACACGCGGCTGGTGCGCGCCGCGGCGATGGCCGAGTTGCAGAAGGACTATGTGATCGCCTCGCGCCTGGCCGGGGCCGGCACGCTGCGGCTGATGTTCGACACGGTGCTGCCCAACTGCATGGCGCCGGTGATCGTCACCGCGACCATGGGCTTCTCGGACGCCATCCTCACCGCCGCCGCGCTGGGCTTCCTGGGCCTCGGTGCCCAGCCACCCACGCCGGAATGGGGCACGATGCTGGCCTCCGCGCGCGACTACATCGAGCGCGCCAACTGGGTCGTCACCCTGCCCGGCCTGGCCATCCTGTCCACCGTGCTCGCGATCAACCTGATGGGCGATGGCCTGCGCGACGCGCTGGACCCGAAGCTCCAGCGGCTGTCATGAGCGTTCCCGCACGGCCGCCCGAAGGGATCGCTCACCCTCCCCCGGGGAGGATGTCGCACAGCGACAGGAGGGTCACACCATGAGCCTCCTGCAGATCCGCAACCTCACGGTCGAGTTCGGCCCACCCGAGCGGCCCTTCGCCGCCGTGCAGGGCGTCGACCTGGACCTGGAACGCGGCGAGCTGCTCGGCATGGTCGGCGAGTCGGGCTCGGGCAAGAGCGTGAGCATGCTCGCGCTGATGGGGCTGGTGGAGGCGCCCGGCCGTGTGCGCGCCGACCTCCTGCGTTTCGACGGCCGTGACCTTCTGGCGCTGCCGCCGCGCGAGCGGCGCCGCATCATCGGCCGCGACATGGCCATGATCTTCCAGGACCCGATGACCAGCCTGAACCCGAGCTACACCGTGGGCTTCCAGATCATCGAGACACTGAAGGTGCACCAGAAGGGCCGGCGTGCGGCGCTGCGCGAACGCGCGCTGGAGCTGCTGACCCTGGTGGAAATCCCCGACGCGGCCTCGCGCCTGGACGCCTACCCGCACCAGCTCTCGGGCGGCATGAGCCAGCGCGTGATGATCGCCATGGCGCTGGCCTGCGCCCCCAAGCTGCTGATCGCCGACGAGCCCACCACCGCCCTGGACGTCACCATCCAGGCCCAGGTGCTGGACCTGCTGGTCGCGCTTCAGCGCCGGCAGGACATGGCCCTGATCCTGATCACCCATGACCTGGCCCTGCTGGCCGAGCACGCGCGGCGCATCGCCGTCCTGTACGCCGGCGAGGTGGTCGAGGTGCAGCGCGTGCCCGCGCTCTTCGAGACGCCTCACCATCCCTACACCGAAGCCCTGCTCGCCGCCATCCCCGAACACAGCCGCGGCGCGCACCGCCTGCCGACGCTGCGCGGCATGGTGCCGGGCCAGCACGACCGGCCGGCCGGCTGCCTGCTGTCGCCCCGCTGCAGCCACGCCTCGCAGGGTTGCCACACGCAGCACCCGGCGCTGGAAGCGCTCCCGGACGGAGGCTTGGTCCGCTGCCTGCAGCCCCTGAACCTGGCCGCCGCAGCGCGGGCCAACGGCAACGGGGGGCCGCCATGAGCGCGCCGCCGGCCATGCCGTCGCCTGACTTGCCGGGCAGGCCCGCCGTGCCGACCGCGGCGGCCTCTGGCCAAAGCGTGGCGCCGCGGGCATCCCCCTCCTGCGGGGCGCCCGCCCTGCTGGAGGCCGATCAACTGACGCGGCACTACACGGTCTCGCGGGGGCTCTTCAAACCGGCCGTCCGGGTCCGCGCGCTCGACGGCGTGAGCTTCACACTGGCCGCGGGCGAGACGCTGGCCGTCGTCGGCGAATCCGGCTGCGGCAAGTCCACGCTGGCCCGCGCGCTGACGCTGGTGGAGACGCCGACCGCAGGCCGGCTGCAGATCGACGGGATCGACGTCGCCACCGCCCGCCCGGACGAGCGTCGCGCCCTGCGCCGTGCGGTGCAGATGGTGTTCCAGAACCCCTATGCCTCGCTCAACCCGCGCAAGCGCGTCGCGCAGATGCTCGACGAGCCGCTGGTGCTGAACACGACCCTCTCGCCGGCCGAGCGCCGCGAGCGCATCGCCGAGATGCTGGCGCAGGTGGGCCTGCGGCCCGAGCAGGCCCCGCGCTATCCGCACATGTTCTCGGGCGGCCAGCGCCAGCGCATCGCCATCGCGCGGGCCATGATGCTGAAGCCCCGGCTGCTGGTGGCCGACGAGCCCACCTCGGCGCTCGACGTCTCCATCCAGGCCCAGATCCTCAACCTGCTGATGGACCTGCAACAGGCCAGCGGTGTGGCCTATGTCTTCATTTCACACAATCTGTCGGTGGTCGAGCACATGGCCGACCGGGTGATGGTGATGTACTTCGGCCGCGCGGTCGAGCAGGCGCCCAAGGCCTCGCTGTTCGCCCGACCGCTGCATCCCTACACGCGAGCGCTGCTGTCGGCCACGCCGAGCATCGACCCGGCACGGCGGGCGCTGAAGATCCGGATCACCGGCGAGCTGCCCTCGCCGCTGGCGCCGCCCTCGGGCTGCGCCTTCCACGGCCGCTGTCCCCAGGCGACCGAGCGCTGCCGCTCCGAGACCCCCGAGCTGCGGGCGGTGGGCGGGCACCAGGTGGCCTGCCACCACGCGGAGTCGCTGGCCTGAGGGACGGTCGGTGGTGCCGAGGCGGACTGCGCCGACTGCGCCGACGAAGAAGCGGGCAGACCCCTGCGAAGACCCGTCTCGACCGCCAGCCTCAGCGGCCGGCCTTCGTCCCCAGCAGTTCCTGCAGCAGGGCGTCCGCGCCGTAGACCCGGCGCAGCGACTCGGTGATGATCCCGCTGTGAACCGAGACGGCCCGGTTGACCCGCTCGTCGAAGGAGTAAGCGCCGCCCAGCGACTCGATGTTGCCGTCGAACACCAAGCCCACGATCTCGCCCTGGCGGTTGATCATGGGGCTGCCGGAGTTGCCGCCGATGATGTCGTTGGTGGTGACGAGGTTGAAGCGCTGGGCCGGGTCGAGCCGGCCCTGGGCGGCGAGCCAGGACGGCGGCAGCGCGAACGGTGCCTCGCCGGTGGCGCGGCGGTAGAGGCCGGCGACGTCGGTGTAGGGCGGCACGGGCTGGCCGCGGACCTCCCAACCCTGGACCTCACCATAAGACAGCCGCAGCGTGAAGGTCGCGTCCGGGTAGGCGTCCCTGCCGGTGCGCGCAAAGCCCGCGGCCGCGACGCGCTGCGCCGCCTCGCGCTCGACCGACTGCACCTCGGCCTCGTGGCGCCGGCGCAAGGCCCGGGCCGCCGGGTCGATCGCCAGCGCCAGCCGGATGAAGGGGTCGTCCGACTGGTCGATCGCCGCCTGCCCGCCCTGCCACAGGCGCAGGCGCTCGGCCGGCTCGGCCAGGCGCGTGCCCTCGACCAGCGCCGCGGCCACCTGCTCGGGCGATCGGCGGCCCAGCACCTGCTGCACGAGGGCATGGTCGGCGCCGAGCACCGAGCGCATCCTCGTCAGCGACCACTCCAGCAGATTGCGCTCGAACTCGGGGTAGAGGGGTGCGGGGGAGCGCAGGCGTTGCTCGATCTGCGGCAGGGCGGTGTCGGAGAACTCGCGCAGCCGCTCGGCGTTGGGCCGGGCGCGTTCGGCGGCGCCGCGCACCAGGGTGCGGGCCAGTCCGAAATACCTGGCCGAGAAGCCGCTGCCGTACTCGATCAGACCGAACTCGACGTCGGTGTCGCGGCGCACCTGCTGCGCGCGGGCGATGGCGCTCCAGGGGTCTCCCACCTGCCGGCTGAGCTCGGGGCGGGCGGCGACGAAGTCCTTGAGCGCCTGCTCCTCGCGGCGCTTGGTGGCCATCAGCAGGGGGTCGCTGAGCGCCTCGAGCTCCCCCCGGACCACCTTCAGGCTGTTCTCTACGCCCGCCAGGCGCGTGGCGGCGAGCCGCCGCGGCTCGGGCCCGCCCTTGGCGTATTGCAACAGGACGCCACGCAGTTCCGAGAGGTAGGGCAGGCGCTGCAGGGCCATGTCGTCCCGCAGGCGCTCGAGCTGCGCCACCGTGAGCTGGCGCTCGGTCGAACCCGGGTGGCCGGTCACGAGGGTCAGCTCACCCGGCTGGGCGCCCTCGGGCTTGAAGCGGAACCAGTCCTTGATGGCGGCGGGCTGGCCGCCCTCGTAGACGCGCAGCATCGTGACATCGAGGTCGAAGCGCGGGAAGTTGAAGTTGTCGGGGTCGCCGCCGAAGGCCGCGATCGGCTCCTCGGGAGCCCAGACCAGCCGCACGTCGCTGTAGCGGTGGTACCTGTAGAGCTGGTACTGGCCGCCGTGGTACAGCGTGACGAGGTCGCAGCGCACGGTCTCGGCATCGGGTCCGCGGCAGTCCTTGGTGAGGCGCGCGCTCTCGGCGTCCTGGGCGGCCTGGAAGGCGGTGCCCGACTTGCCGGCGGTGGCCGCCTTCATCGGGGCGGTCACGTCGACGATCGCCTCGAGCCGGTTGATCTCGGCCTCGGGGCAGCGAAGCTCCTGCGACCGCTCCCTGGCCAGGAAGCCCTCGGCGACCCGGTCCTGCTGCGGCGAGGACAGCTGCTGCACGCAGCCGATCGCACAGTGGTGGTTGGTCATCACCAGACCTTGCGGTGAAACGAAGGAAGCCGAGCAGCCACCTGCCAGGCGGGCCGAGGAGCGCATGACCCTGTCGACCCAGGCGGCATCGGGGCTGAAGCCGTAGCGTGCCTTCATGGCCGCCAACGGCAGGTTGTCCAGGGTCCACATGCCCTCGGCCGCCATCGACGACAGCGCCGGCAGCGACAGCAGCGCGGCCGCGGCGGCCGAAGCGGCCCAGCGGCGCAGAGACGAAACAGGGCTGGTTGGCATGGCGAACTCCGGAGAGCGTGGGAAGGGTGACGCGGATGAGGCTGCAACGGTAACCCAGGCGGCCGCCGGCCGGAAGGCCAGCCAGCGGCAGGCGCCCCGGAGACCGGCCCTCCGGGGCGCCCAGGCAGCCCAAGGGGGCCGCCTTGACGACGGCGCAAGGCCCGCGCGCGCCAAGGCGGCGTGGGCCTCAGTCGGCCTGTCGCCGCAGGAAGGCGGGAATGTCGATCTCGTCCACACCGCTGCTGGCCAGCGCATCGACCCGCGCTGCCGCCTGGGGACGGCCGCTGCGCCACACGCTCGGCACCTGCAGGCCGCTGTAGTCCTGCATCGCCGGAGCGACACCCGCGGCCGCGGCCATCGGCATGCCGAGCACCGGCATGTTGTCGGTGCCGGTCCGCAGCGTCTGACCGCCTTGCAGCACCGTCATCGGCGCCTGGACACGGCGAGCCGGGGCCAGGCCGGTGGCGATCACGGTGACGCGCAGCTGGTCGCCGAGGCTCTCGTCGTAAGCCGCACCGAAGATCACATGCGCGTCCTCCGCGGCATAGCGGCGGATGGTGTTCATCGCGTTCTTGCTTTCCGACAGCTTCAAGCTCGTGCGGCTCGCAGCAATCAGCACCAGCACACCCTTGGCGCCGGAGAGGTCGATGCCCTCCAGCAGCGGGCAGGCCACCGCGAACTCGGCGGCCTTGTTGGCGCGGTCCGGTCCGGTGGCGATCGCCGTGCCCATCATGGCCTTGCCGGGCTCGCTCATGACGGTCTTGACGTCTTCGAAGTCGACGTTGATCGAGGCGTCGATGTGGATGATGTCGGCGATGCCGCCCACTGCGTTCTTCAGCACATCGTTGGCCTGCTTGAAGGCCTGCTCCTGGGGCACATCGTCGCCCAGCACCTCGAGCAGCTTCTCGTTGAGCACGACGATCAGCGAATCGACATTGGCCTCGAGCTCCGCCAAGCCGGTCTCGGCCTGCTTCATGCGCCGCGATCCCTCGAACTCGAAGGGCTTGGTGACGACACCCACCGTCAGGATGCCCATCTCCTTGGCGATGCGCGCGATCACCGGTGCCGCACCCGTGCCCGTACCGCCGCCCATGCCGGCGGTCAGGAAGATCATGTTGGCGCCCTGGATGGACTCGCGGATGCGCGACTCGGCCTCCTCCGCCGCCACACGGCCGGCCACCGGCTTGGAGCCGGCGCCGAGGCCTGTGGAGCCGAGCTGGATCAGCTGGTCGGCCTTGGAGCGGTGCAGGGCTTGCGCATCGGTGTTGGCGCAGATGAACTCCACCCCCTGCACGCCCTCGGCGATCATGTGATCGACCGCATTGCCACCGCCGCCGCCGACGCCGATCACCTTGATCAGGGTGCCGAGTTCGAACTCTTCGATCATTTCAATGGGCATGGAAGCCTCCTTCGTTGGTGTAGCAGTTGCCGGTTGAGAAATCAGAAATTGCCGATGAACCAGTCCTTCACGCGGCCGAGGAGGGTCTGCATCGACCCCGCCTGCTGCGCCGCCTTCATGCCGCGCGTTCGCGCGAGCCTCGCCTCTTCGAGCAAGCCCATCGCGGTGGCTGAGCGCGGGCTGGCCACCATGTCGTTCAATGCGCCGGCGTACAGGGGCAGACCCTTGCGCACCGGCTTGAGGAAGATGTCCTCGCCGAGCTCCACCATGCCCGGCATCACCGCCGAGCCGCCGGTGATCACGATGCCGCTGGAGAGCAGCTCCTCGTAACCGCTCTCGCGCAGCACCTGGTGCACGAGCGAGAAGATTTCCTCGACCCGCGGCTCGATCACGCCGGCCAGCGCCTGGCGGCTGAGCATGCGCGGGACGCGGTCGCCCAGGCCCGGCACCTCGACCTGCTGGTGGGGGTCGGCGAGCAGCTGCTTGGCCACGCCATGCTCGACCTTGATCTCCTCGGCGTCCTTGGTGGGCGTGCGCAGCGCCATCGCGATGTCGCTGGTGATCAGGTCCCCGGCGATCGGGATCACCGCGGTGTGGCGCACCGAGCCGCCGGTGAAGATGGACACGTCGGTGGTGCCGGCGCCGATGTCCACCAGGGCCACGCCCAGCTCCTTCTCGTCGGCGGTCAGCACCGCGTGGCTGCTGGCGCTGGGGTTGAGCACCAGCTGCTCCACCTCGAGCCCGCAGCGGCGGACGCACTTGACGATGTTCTCTGCCGCGCTCTGGGCACCGGTGACGATGTGCACCTTGACCTCCAGCCGCCCGCCGCTCATGCCGATCGGCTCCTTGACCTCATGGCCGTCGATCACGAATTCCTGCGGCTCCACCAACAGCAGCCGCTGGTCGTTGGGGATGTTGATGGCCTTGGCGGTCTCGACCACGCGCGCCACGTCGACCGGGGTGACCTCCTTGTCGCGCACGATCACCATGCCGGTGGAGTTCTGGCCGCGGATGTGGCTGCCGGTGATACCGGTGTAGACGCGGGTGATCTTGCAGTCGGCCATCATCTCGGCCTCCTTGAGGGCCTGCTGGATGGACTGGACCGTGGCCTCGATGTTGACCACGACGCCACGCTTGAGGCCGGCCGACGGCGCCGTGCCGATGCCGGCCAACCGCAGCTCGCCAGAGGGCAGCACCTCGGCCACCACCGCCATCACCTTGGCGGTGCCGATATCCAGGCCGACCACCAGATCCTTGTATTCCTTGGGCATCGCGTCCTCGTTTCCTCTATCGGCGGGTGGCGGTTGCCACCGGCGCCACCGTCCCGATGCCGCGCAGGCGCAGCGCATAGCCGTCGGCGTGGCGCAGGTCGGCGTACTGCAGCGCGCGCTGGTAGCGGGCCGTCAGCTGTTTCACCGTGGCGGCGAACACCTGCGTGCGTGCCACCACCTCGTCCTCGATGCCGCGGCCGAGCTCGATCTCGGCGCCGCTGTCCAGCACCGCGCGCCAGGAGCCGCGTGCGCTCAGGTGCAGGGCTTCGAGCCGCAGCCCGAGCCGCTCGAACACCGGCTGCAGCCGCCCGTGCATCGCGAGCATCGCCGCCGAGGTGCCCTCGGGCCCCGTGAGCAAGGGCAGGTTCTCGTCCTCGACGTCGCCGGGGTTGGCCTCGAAGACCTCGCCCTGCCGGTTCACGAGCTTGTCCTCGCGCTCCTCGACATGCCACCAGGCGGCGGCGCGGTGCTCCTCCAGACGCACCGCCAGGCGGTTGGGCCACACCCGCTGCACGACCGCCCGCCGCACCCAGGGCACGGCTTCGAAGGCCTGCCGGGTGCGGGCCAGGTCGAGGCTGAAGAGGTTGCCCGCCAGGTGCGGGATCGCGTTGGCGCGCAGCGTGGCCTCGCTGCTTCGCGCCACATCGCCCTCGACGCGGATGCCGGCCAGCGTGAAGCGCGGCGCCTCCATCCACCAGCGCAGCGCCGCGCCCGCGCAGAGTGCGGCCAGGAGCAGCAGCAATGCCAAGGTGGCCAACTGCATCAGGCGCACCTCGAGCGGCGGCGGCGCGGCGTCGCCCCGGGCGGCGTGGCGGGGGGGGGTGCGGACCATCGCTCAGTGACCCAACCGCGCGGTGCGCAGCAGTTCGAGGCACAGCGCCTCGTAGGAAATGCCGGCGGCGCGGGCCGACATCGGCACCAGGGAGTGCGAGGTCATGCCCGGCGAGGTGTTCATCTCGAGCAGGAAGGGCCGGCGGTCGCGGGCACGCAGCATCAGGTCGGCCCGGCCCCAGCCGCGGCAGCCCAGCGTCCGGTAGGCGGCCAGCGTGATCCGCTGCACCTCGGCCTCCTCCTCGGCCGACAAACCGCTCGGACACAGGTACTGGACGGCGTCGGTGAAGTACTTGTTCTCGTAGTCGTAGCCCGCCTCGGGCGGCACGATGCGCACCACCGGCAGCGCGCGGGCCGCATCGCCCTCACCGAGCACCGGGCAGGTGAGTTCGGGGCCCTCGATGAACTCCTCGCACAGCACCACCGGGTCGTGGCGGGCGGAGAGGCGCACCGCGTCTTGCATCTGCTGCCCCACGTCGCCGGCGCCGCTGACCTTGCTCACACCGATCGACGAGCCCTCATGCGGCGGCTTCACGATCAACGGCAGACCCAGCACACCGGGCACCGCCATCACGGCCTCGCGGTCCTGCTGCTCGGGTGCGAGCCGCACCCAGCGCGGTGTGGGCAGGCCCTCGGCCCGCCAGACCCGCTTGGTCATGACCTTGTCCATGGCGATCGCCGAGGCCATGACCCCGGAACCGGTGTAGGGGATGCCCATCAGCTCGAGCGCCCCCTGCACCGTGCCGTCCTCACCATGGCGGCCGTGCAGGGCGATGAAGCAGCGCTGGAAGCCTTGCCGCTGGAGCTCGGCGATGTCCTGGTCGCGCGGATCGAAGGCATGGGCATCGACCCCCAGGCCCTGCAGGGCCTGGAGCACGCCGGCGCCGGACATCAGCGAGATGTCGCGCTCGGCGGAGGTGCCGCCCATGAGGACGGCGACCCGACCGAGCTCAGTGGGCTGCATCGTCATCGCGTCCTCCTCCCAGCCGTTCCACCACCTGCGGCGCCACGCCCCCCATCGACCCCGCGCCCATCGTGATGACGATGTCGCCGTCGCGCGCGCCATCCATCACCGCCTGCGGCATCGCCGCGATGTCGTCCACGAAGACCGGCTCCAGACGGCCGGCCACCCGCAGCGCGCGGGTCAGCGCACGGCCGTCGGCCGCGACGATGGGCGATTCGCCGGCCGGATAGACCTCGCTGAGCAGCACCGCATCGGCGGTTCCCATCACCTTGACGAAGTCCTCGAAGCAGTCGCGGGTGCGGGTGTAGCGGTGCGGCTGGAAGGCCAGCACCAGGCGCCGACCGGGGAAGGCGCCGCGCGCGGCGGCGATGACCGCGGCCATCTCGACCGGGTGGTGGCCGTAGTCGTCGATCAGCGTGAAGCGACCACCCCCATGGGCCGCGGACACCGGCAGCTCGCCATAGCGCTGGAAGCGCCGGCCCACGCCCGCAAAGGAAGCCAGGGCCTTGACCACCGGCGGGTCGGGCAGTTCCAGCTCGGCGGCCACGGCGATCACGGCCAGCGCATTGAGCACGTTGTGCACGCCGGGCAGATTGAGGGTCACGTCCAGGTCGGGCATCACGACGCCGTTGCGGCGCTGCGCGGTGAAGCGCATCTGCCCGCCGGGCAGGGCCTGCACATCGACGGCGCGCACCTGCACATCGGCCCCGAAGCCGTAGCTCACCACCGGGCGCGAGATCATCGGCACGATGGAGCGCACACCGGGGTCATCACCGCAGACGATGGCCGCACCGTAGAAGGGCATGCGGTGGATGAACTCGACGAAGGCCGCCTTGAGCCGCGCGAAGTCGTGGCCGTAGGTCTCCATGTGGTCCGCGTCGATGTTGGTCACGACGCTGAGCACGGGCAGGAGGTTGAGGAAGGAGGCGTCACTCTCGTCGGCCTCCACAACGATGTAGTCACCGGCGCCCAGGCGCGAGTGGGCCCCGGCGCTGTTGAGCCGGCCGCCGATCACGAAGGTTGGGTCCAGCCCCGCCTCGGCCAGCACGCTGGCCACGAGCGAGGTGGTGGTGGTTTTGCCGTGGGTGCCAGCGATCGCGATGCCCTGCTTGAGCCGCATCAGCTCGGCCAGCATCACCGCGCGCGGCACCACCGGGACGCGCGCCGCGCGCGCCGCGATGACTTCGGGGTTGTCGCCCTTCACCGCGGTGGAGGTGACCACCGCCCCGGCCCCGGCGATGTGCGCCGCGTCGTGCCCGATCGCCACCCGGATGCCCAGCGAGGCCAGTCGCTGGGTGACCGCGCTCTCGCTCTGGTCCGAACCCGAGACTATGTAGCCGAGGTTGTGCAGGATCTCGGCGATGCCGCTCATCCCAGCACCACCGATGCCGACAAAGTGGATGTGCTTGACCGCATGTTTCATGTGGACCCCTCGCCCGTCGGGTACGCCCTGCGATCCCCCGAGGGGATGCGGGCCGGCTTGGGGCGGCCCGGCGCTCGGCCCGCGGAAGTCACGGTGAACTGCTGTCTCATGACGTCGCCACCATCCTCTCGATCTCGTCGGCCACCCGCGCGGCCGCGCGGGGACGGCTGAGTGCCCGTGCCTTGGTGGCCATGGCCAGCAGCTGCGGGCGGTCGAGCGAGCGCAGCAGGTCGGCCAGCGCCTGCGGCGTCAGCGCCGACTGCGGCAGGTGCAGGGCCGCGCCGTGCTGGGCCAGGTGCTGGGCGTTGTCGCGCTGGTGGGAGGTGGTGCTGACGATCAGCGGGACCAGCACGCT
>CAISYQ010000006.1 GCA_903889735.1 uncultured Methylibium sp. | reverse complement strand
TTTCGGTTGCCATTTCGGTTGCCATGCGTTCCCCCTGATTGCCGGGCGTGCATCCCGGCATTGATCACCTGTCACTGCCATTATCGTGCAGATGCTGGCAAGATCAACCAGCCCTTTAGCGCAGGATTGCGAATCAGATGATGGAACGCCGCTCATTCTACCCCGACCTCCAGCCCTTCAACCGCGGCAGGCTGCGCGTATCGCCCCTGCATGAAATCTATTTCGAGGAATGCGGAAACCCGATGGGCAAGCCGGCCGTGGTGCTGCATGGCGGCCCGGGCGGCGGCATCTCGCCATTCCTGCGCCAGACGCACGACCCCGCCGCCTATCGTATCGTGCTGTTCGACCAGCGCGGCTGTGGCCAGTCCACGCCCCACGCCGAGCTGGCCGAGAACACCACCTGGGACCTGGTCGCCGACATGGAACTGCTGCGCCGGCACCTGAAAATCGAGCGCTGGCAGGTGATGGGCGGCTCCTGGGGCTCCACCCTGGCGCTGGCCTATGCCGAAACCCACCCGGAGCGGGTGACGGAGCTGATCACGCGCGGCATCTTCACCCTGCGCAAGAGCGAGATCCGCTGGTTCTACCAGGAAGGGGCCGACCAGCTGTTCCCCGATTTGTGGGAGGGCTTCGTGGCCCCCATTCCGGAGGCGGAACGGCACGACCTGCTGTCCGCCTATCACCGTCGCCTCACGGGGCCCGACATGGCGGAGCAGATCGCCTGCGCCCGAGCCTGGAGCCAGTGGGAAGGCGCCACCATCTCTCTGCTGCCCGACCCCAAGCGGGTGACGGAGTTCGGCTCCGACCACTTCGCCCTGGCCTTCGCCCGGATCGAGTGCCACTACTTCGTGAATGGCGGTTTCTTCCGGCAGGACGACCAGCTCATCGCCGATGCCCACAGGCTGGCAGACATTCCCGGCGTCATCATTCAGGGTCGCTATGACGTGGTGACACCACCCGTCACCGCCTGGGACCTGCACAAGGCCTGGCCACAGGCCGCGTTCGTCATGGTGCCGGACGCGGGCCACACCGCCACGGAGCCCGGCATTGCCGATGCCCTTGTCCGGGCCACCGACCGGTTTCGCCATGCATGAAATGCATGCCTGAGTCAGTGTGCGCTGCAGCACGAGTGCTGCAATCTGTTCACAATTGATCGCCATATGGGTGCCAACGAAAGAAACAGAGCTTTCTCAACTTTTCGAGGCACCAAATGATTGTTTTCTCCGCCATGCGCGACCTTGCCGACGGCCTGACCCGTGGCCTGGGCCTGTTCTTCACCGAACGCCAGGACACCACCGCCCGCGGCATCAACCCCACCCCGGTGCGGCGCGGCACCAAGCGCGCCTAAGCCCCGAACGACGCTGGGGCAGCGGGATATTTCGATCCCGCCACCAGAATGACACGTGCCCTCCCCGGTCTGGCCGGTTTTGGAGGGCACTTTCATTTTTGAAGGGGCGAAACGGACGGCTTCGATTTTCCGGCTGTCCTGAAACCGCCCTCACAAGCGCTGCATTCAAAATGAGGCGCTTGCCAGTTTGGCCTCCATGGCTCCTGTCGCCGTCCCGAGTCGTGAAGGCCATCGGCCCGTCCATACCCTGCCGGTGTGGGCGGGCCACTTACGTTC
>CAISYQ010000005.1 GCA_903889735.1 uncultured Methylibium sp. | reverse complement strand
TAGAGCACCCACAATGCGGTGATGTTCTCACCGTCCCAGCACGACGTCAGGCGCTTCTTCTGCGAGGCCCACCGCAAGCAGCGCGCAGGCGAGGTGCTGGCGCCGATCGAGGCCCTGGCGGCCGACTGGATCGCCCGGCACCCGGAGTACCACACCGAGCTGTCCGATGTCGATGCGGCACTGGCGGCCGCCTACACAGTGGAGGATGGCCGCAGCAACCCCTTCCTGCACCTGTCCATGCACCTCTCGATCGCGGAACAGGTGGGCATCGACCAGCCACCGGGTATCCGGCAGGCCTTCGAACTGCTGGCCGCCCGCAGTGGATCGGAACATGCCGCCCACCACGCGATGATGGAATGCCTGGGTCAGATGGTCTGGACCTCCCAGCGCAGCGGACTGCCGCCCGACGGCGAGGCCTACACCGACTGCGTGCGGCGCCGCGCCACCCAGGACACGCCGCCCGCCGCCCGCTGAAGCTATCCCCGGCAAGGGAAAAGCCCGGCCGGTCACGCAGGGCTCATCTCCTCTGCCCAGAGCCGGTCCAGGTTGCTGAGCGACCAAGCGGCCGATGTTTCGAAGGCGACGATCCGGTCGTCGCTGTCGAGAAGACCCAGATTGATCTCCTGCTCCGGGAGATGCTCGTTCGAACGGGTGCAATAGAACACCTTGACGCAAGGCGCCATCAGCGAGGCTGGGTTGCGCCGCAGCACCACCGCAAGCCGGCCGGTCTGCAGCCGCACCAGCGAGCCCACCGGGTGGATGCCCACGGTGCACACGAGGGCATGGAAGGCGCCCGGACCGCCCGGCTCTATCTGGTGTCTTGGGCCCTGCTGTGGGTCGGAGTCCTCACTCGCATGGCCAGCGGCTTCGGCTTGCTGCCGCTGTTTTTACTGGCGAACGACATGCCGGTGCTGGCGCAGCTGGTGTCGTCCCTGACGCTGAGCTATGCGGTTTACCAGAACATCCGCGGCCTGATGCTCAGAAACGAAGTCGCCCAGCGTCGGCGCTTGCGGCAGCAGCGCAGCGAGAGGGATCGACTGAGGAGCGCGGTGGAGCAAAGAACCCGCGAGCTGCACGCCGCCATGGCGCTCGCCGAGCAGGCGAGCGCCGCGAAATCCGGTTTCCTGTCCACGATGGCCCATGAGCTGCGCGCACCGTTGCACACGGTGCTGGGCTACACCCACCTCCTGCAACGCGAAGCGACCGGCCAGGACCGTGCCCGGCTCGACCTGATCGACCGCAATGGGGCCAAGCTGCTGCAGCTGATCGACCAGGCACTCAGCTACAGCCGCGGCGAGTCGGAGGCCGTGGAGCTGGAGCCCGGTCTGGTGATGCTCCACCCCCTGCTCAGGCAGCTCATCGACGACAACCAGCCCGCCGCCGCTGCGCGGAACAACCGCCTGGTCCTGAGCTTCCAGGGCGCCGTTCCAGCCAGCATCGAGGTCGACGGGCAGCGCCTGCTACAGATACTGCAGAACCTCGTCGGCAACGCCTGCAAGTACACGAGCGACGGCACGATCCAGCTCCAGGTCGAGGTCGTTCAGGAGGCGCAGGCGCCAGGGCTGTCCGGCGCCGTCGTCAGCCCGCTTGAGCCCCTGCACCGGCTGCGCTTCTCGGTCCAGGACCAGGGGCCGGGGATCGCGCCCGAGCAGCAAGCGCAGGTCTTTGAGCCCTTTCTCCGTCTGCCTTCCACGCGCCACCAACCGGGCGTCGGGCTGGGCCTGACGATCGCGCGGCAGTTGGCGCGGGCGATGGGCGGCGACATCCGGCTGGACAGCCGTCTGGGGGAGGGCTGCAGCTTCTCGTTCGAGCTCGATCTGCCCGAAGGGGCGGCACCCGCCAATGCAGGGGCCGGTTCCACCGGGTCATCCGAGCGCCCCGTGCCAGCGGCAGCCGCCCTGCCGTCCAGCGAGGCGCTCGCCCCGCTTCAGGACATGCTGGCCCTCGGTCAGATCGTGGCCATGGGGCAGTGGATCCTGGCCTTCGAGCGACAGCATCCCGAATGGTCGGCCTTCCTGATGGCGGCCCACCGGTGCTGCGAGGAGGTCGACCTGCCGGGCCTGGAGCGCTTGCTGGCCACCGCCGGCCTCGGGCGGGAGGCCGCCGGCGGCACGCCCGAAATCACCCGGCCGGCTTGGTCAACCGCGGCGTGAGACCCCCAGGGGACAACAAAAAGGCCTCGCAGTGCGAGGCCTTTTTGTTGAGGGCGATCGGCTCGCCGCTTACTTGAACTTCGACTGCGGCACCGTCTTCACATCGCCGGGCAGCGTGGCCATGTACTGGGCGATCAGCTTGAGCTCGGCCAGGGTGTAGGGCTTGGCCTGGGCCGCCATGATGGCGTTGCCGCGGCCGACCAGGGCGTTCTTGTCGGTCTGGTAGGCCTTGAGGGCGACGTAGAGGAAATCGGGGTGCTGACCGGCGAGCTTGGGGTAGCTGGCGTCGATCGGGGCGTTGTAGCTGGCGCCGTGGCAGGTGGCGCAGTTGCCCTTGGTCAGCAGGGCCGCCACCGCGGGGCTGGGCGTGGGCAACGATGCTGGCGCCGCCATCTTGGGGCCGCCCTGGGCTTCGTAGTAGACGGCGAGGTCGGCCATGTCCTGGTCGGACAGGGTCTCGGCGATGCCGCGCATGGTGGGGTGCTGGCGCTCGCCCTGCTTGTACGCGGCCAGGGAATGGGCGATGTACTTGGCGTTCTGGCCGGCGATCATCGGCACCTTGTGAACCTCGGGGAAGCTCGCCTGGTAGCCGTGGATGCCGTGGCAGCCAATGCACATGGCGTTCTTCTTTTGACCGGCCGCGGCGTCGCCCTGGATCTCCTGGGCCTGGGCGCCCAAGCCCACGGTGAGAAGCATGGCGGCGCACAGAGCGCGCGGTGCGGAAAACAGTGTCTTCATGGTCCGGCTGCAGGGGTGGATTTCAGCGGACGAGTATACGGCCCCACCTATACTGATTCTGTCCTGCCAAACATACCGACACCGCGCGCCCCCGCCATCCCGACCATGAAATTCCAAGGCTCAGACCAGTACGTCGCGACCCCCGACTTGATGCTCGCCGTCAACGCCGCGGTGATGCTGCAGCGCCCCCTGCTGATCAAGGGCGAGCCGGGCACCGGCAAGACCATGCTCGCGGAGGAAGTCGCCAGCGCGCTGAAGCTGCCGCTGCTGCAGTGGCACATCAAGAGCACCACCAAGGCCCAGCAGGGACTCTACGAATACGACGCGGTGAGCCGCCTGCGCGACAGCCAGCTCTCCGACCCCGAGAGCACTGCGCGGGTCCGCGACATCCGCAACTACATCATCCAGGGCGTGCTCTGGCAGGCCTTCACCGCCGAGCAGCCGGTGGCGCTGCTGATCGACGAGATCGACAAGGCCGACATCGAATTCCCCAACGACCTGCTGCGCGAGCTCGACCGGATGGAATTTCATGTCTACGAGACGCGCGAGCTGGTGAAGGCGCGGCACCGGCCGTTGGTCTTCATCACCTCCAACAACGAGAATGAGCTGCCCGACGCTTTCCTGCGGCGCTGCTTCTTCCACTACATCAAGTTCCCCGAAGCCGAGACGATGCGCCGAATCGTCGAGGTGCATTTCCCGGGGCTCAAGCAAGAGCTGCTGGCCGCCGCGCTGAAGAGCTTCTATGACGTGCGCGGCCTGCCGGGCCTCAAGAAGAAGCCCAGCACCAGCGAGCTGCTCGACTGGCTCAAGCTGCTGGTGGCCGAGGACATTCCGCTGGCCGCCCTGCAGAGCCCCGACGACAAGGTCGCCATTCCGCCGCTGCTGGGTGCGTTGCTGAAGAACGAGCAGGACGTGAGCCTGTTCGAGAAGCTCGTCTTCATGCAGAGCCGCAACCGCTGAAGATGCAGCCCACCACCCGCCGTGCGCTCCTTGAGGGGCTGGCCGACGCCTGCGGCTTCGTGTTCGGCGCGCTGGCCGGCTGGGGTCTGGGCATCCTGCTCGGCGTGGACTTCATCCGCTCGCAGGGCTACGACCTGAGCTCGATGCTGGGCCTGGTGGCGATCCTGCTCGGCTGCGGCGCCGGCAAGTGGCTGTCGCGGCGCTGGCTGCGGCAGGCGCTGGGGCCGCCTTGAGAAAGCGCAAGCAAGCACCCTTCCGCCTCGGCACCATCGACCTGCAATCATGCTGATCGACTTCTTCTACGCGCTGCGCTCGGCCCGCCTCCCGGTCTCGATCCGGGAATACCTGTCCCTGCTCGAGGCCCTGAAGGCCGGGGTGATCGCCGACGAGGGCGGCCCGACGGTGGAGAAGTTCTACCACCTGGCCCGCACCACATTGGTCAAGGACGAGACGCTGTTCGACAAGTTCGACCGAGCCTTCGGCGCCTACTTCAAGGGCGTGGAGACGGTTGCCGATTTCACGAAGGAGCTGCCGCTCGACTGGCTGCGCAAGACGCTCGAGAACGAGCTCACGCCCGAGCAGAAGGCCGCCATCCAGAAGATGGGCTGGGACGAGCTGATGGAAACGCTGAAGAAGCGTTTCGAGGAGCAGAAGGCCCGCCACGAGGGTGGCAGCAAGTGGATCGGCACCGGCGGCACCTCGCCCTTTGGCAACGGCGGCTACAACCCGCAGGGCGTGCGCATCGGCGGCGGGGGCGGCAACAAGAGCGCGGTCAAGGTCTGGGAGCAACGCGCCTACCAGGACTACGACGACACCCGCGAGCTCGGCACCCGCAACATCAAGGTGGCGCTGCGCCGCCTGAGGCGCTTTGCCCGCGAGGGCAACGAGCTCGAACTCGACCTGGGCGACACCATCCGCTGCACGGCGGCCAACGCCGGCCTGCTCGACATCAAGATGGTTCCGGAGCGCCACAACAAGGTCAAGGTGCTGCTGCTCATGGACGTGGGCGGCTCCATGGACGAGCACATCCACCGGGTGGAGGAGCTGTTCAGCGCCGCCAAGACCGAGTTCAAGCAGCTGGAGTTCTTCTACTTCCACAACTGCGTCTACGACTTCGTCTGGAAGAACAACCGCCGCCGCTTCGCCGAGAAGCACGCGACCTGGGATGTCATCCGCAAGTACAACCGCGACTACAAGCTGATCTTTGTCGGGGACGCCACCATGAGCCCCTACGAGATCCTGCAGGCCGGCGGCAGCGTGGAATACAACAACGAGGAGCCGGGCGCCGAATGGCTGCAGCGCCTCACCCACGCCTTTCCCAAGTACGCCTGGATCAACCCCGAGCCCCAGGGCGTGTGGGGCTACCGGCAGAGCATCTCCGTGGTCCAGCAGCTGATGCAGCAACGCATGTTCCCGCTGACGCTGCAGGGGCTGGAGGGCGCGATGCGGCTGCTCAGCCAGTGACCCGCGCCGGTCCGCTGCCAGCGCCTCGCCGGGTCCGCAACGCAGCGGCAGGGCGGGAGCCCCCCGCTGTGCGGCTCGGCACCGGGGCCAGATGGTGGGGCTGGGCGGGGCGGTGGACGGCGAGTGGGCTGGCCCACCTGGGCTTGGGGCTGGCGGGCCTGCCGGCCGTGATGCGGAGCGTGATGCCGCAGGTGGCGGCGGCGTGGGTGGCGACCGCAGTCACCGCCGGGGTCGCGACGGGGGGCCCCTGGTGGGCCGCGGCCTTGGTGTTGACCGCCACTGCGCCCGCCATGGCCCAGCCCCAGGCCGCGGCCGACCCCGACGCGGGCCCCGATGAAACTCGGCAAGACCGCCCGGGCACCGTCGCGGGCGAGGCGGTCTCATCGACCATGGATGAGACCGGCGTCACCACCCTGCCCAATGGTGCGGCCGTCGCCTACCGCCTGGAGGTCAGCGGCCCCCGCAGGCTGCGCGAGCTGCTGCTGCGCCACCTCGATCTGGCCCGCTTCCGCGAGCAAGTCGACATCTCGCCCGCCGAGATCGGGCGGCTGCTGATGGCGACGCCGGCGCAGGCCCGGGCGCTGCTCGAGACCGAGGGCTTCTTCGATGCGCGCATCGAGGTACAGCGGATCGAGCCGGCGGACGGCGAGCCGCCCTTGCTGCGGGTGGGCATCGAGCCCGGCGCCCAGGCCCGCGTGGGCCGACTGCAGATCGAGATCCAGGGCGCCTTGGCCGAGGCCATCGAGCAGGGTGACGCGGCCCAGCGGCGTCGCTGGGAGCGACTGCAGGCTCGCTGGAGTCTGCCGGTGGGTGCGCCCTTCAGCCAGGCGGCCTGGGACCGTGCCAAGACCGGTCTGCTGAACAGCCTGAGCGAACGCAGCTTCGCCTCGGCCAGCCTCGCCGGCAGCGGCGCCGAGGTCGATGCCGCCCAGGGCACGGTGCGGATCTTCCTGGTGGTGGACAGCGGTCCGGCCTACCGCATCGGCGCGGTGCGGGTGGAAGGCCTGGAGCGCACGCCGCAGCAGGCGGCCCTGAACGTGATGCCGTTCAGGCTCGGCGTTCCCTACTCCGAACAGCTGCTGCTCGACTACCAGGAGACCCTGCAAAAGGCCGGTCTCTACGAGGGAACGGCGGTGGAGCTCGACCTGGACCCGGCCCGGGCCGACGAGGCCACCGTGATCGTGAGGCTGCGCGAGCAGCATCTGCAATCGGCGACGGTCAGCGCCGGCTTCTCCAGCAACACCGGCCCGCGGGTGGGACTGGAGCACACCCACCGGCGGCTGTTCGGCCGGGACCTGGTGGGCAGCACGCGACTCAAGCTCGGCCGCGATGACCGCTCGCTGTCCTATGACCTGCTCAGCTACCCGCTCGAGGACAACCAGCGCAACCTGCTGGGTGTTCAGGCCGACTACCTGAACGCCGGCGGTGCCGTCACGCTCACGCAGCGCCTGCGGGCCGGTCGCACCCGCAGCTCCCAGCGGCTCGACACCTTCTACTACCTGGAGCTCAACCAGACCACCCTGGAGACCGCCAACGCCCGCACCACCGACCGCGCCGTACTCGGCAACTACGAGTGGGTGCGGCGCGAGGTCGACAGCCTCGTCTTCCCGACCCGCGGCCTGATCCTCAGCGCCCAGGGCGGCGCCGGTTATGCCCGCGACGCCGAGGGCCGCGACGGCCCCTTCGGCCGGGTCTACCTCGAGGCGGTCTGGTACCAGCCGCTGGGCGCAGGCTGGTTCGGGCAGTTCCGCGGCGAGGTCGGTGAGGTGTTCCGGCGCGGCGAGCTGGGGGTACCCGACTCGCTGCTGTTTCGCGCCGGCGGCGACACCTCGGTGCGCGGCTACGGCTACCGCACCCTCGGCCCCGAGCAGGACGGCAGCGTGGTGGGCGGCCTGGTGATGGCCACCGGCACGGTGGAGCTGATGCGGCGCCTCTCCAGCGAGGAGCGCTGGCGGGATTGGTTCGGCGCGGTCTTCATCGACGCCGGCCAGGCCGCGTCGAGCTGGAAGGATTTCAGCCCGGTCTACGGCTACGGGGCCGGCGTGCGCTGGCGCAGTCCCATCGGCCCGGTGCGCGGCGACCTCGCCTATGGGCAGGCGCTCCGCAGCGTGCGGCTGCATGTGAGCGTGGGCGTCACCTTCTGATGCCGGCCATGAGCGTCCCGCCCCCCGAGTCACCGCCCCCCGCAGCCCCACCGCGCAGGCCGGGACATGGGCGAACCTGGCGGCAGGCGCTGGGCGCGCTGACGCTGCTGCCCCTCCTGCCGCTGCTGCTGGTCGGCGTGCTGGCGGCCGTCTGGCAGTCGCTCCACACCGTCGCCGGCACGCGCTGGTGGTTGGCGCAGGCCGACGCCCGGCTGCCGGGACTGAGCCTGGTCCGGCCCGAGGGCGCCCTGCTGGGCGAAGACGCCCGGCTGCGGCTGGAGCGCCTGTCGATCGACCTGGACGGCACCCGCGTCCGCATCGACGGCCTGCGCCTGGACGGCCTGAGGCTGGGCTCGTGGCGGTTGGAGGCGCCCTATGCGGACCTCAGCGCCTCGGTGCTGGGCGCCGACCGGGTGTCGGTCGAGACCGATCCCGCCGCAGCGCAAGCGCCACCGCGCAGCGCCCCCACCGACCTGCGACTGCCGGTGACCCTGCATCTGGCGCGCCTGGCCATCGGCCGGCTCACCCTGCCCGGCCTGACCGCGCCCATCGACGACGCCCAGGGCCGGCTTGAGCTCGGCTCCCGCCACCGCGTGCAGGGCTTGTCGCTGCGCTGGCAGGGTGTGCAACTGCAGGGCGACGCCGAGCTCGGCGCCAAGGCGCCCTGGCCGCTGCAAGCCCGGCTGCAGGCGCGCTCGCAGCCCCCCGGCGAGCCGGCGACCGGGGCACTGCCGGACTGGGCCCGCGGGCTCGCCTTGGACCTGCAGGCTCAGGGACCGCTCGCCGGCTTCGAGGCCGAGGCACAGCTGTCGATGCAGTCGCAGCGGCTCGAGGCCACCGCCCGGGTCGCGCCCTTCGAGACACTGCCGCTGACGCAGCTCGATGCGCGCTTCTCCCAGCTCGACCTTGCCCGGCTGCTGGCGCCGCTGGGCGTGACCGCCGCACCCCAGACCGAGCTCTCGGGCAGCGCCGCGCTCAAGCTGGCGGCCGGGCAGCCGCTGTCGGTGCAACTCCAGGCGCGCAACGCCCGGCCCGGTCCCTGGGACCGCCAGCGCCTGCCACTGGCACAGGTGGATCTGCAGCTGCGCGGCGAGGGCGGCGCCTGGCAGATCGAACAGGCCCGTCTGCAGTTCGCCGCCGAGGCCGGACGCCCGGCCGGCCACCTGAGCGCGAGCGGCCACCTCGCGGGCCTGGATGCGGGACGGCTCGGGGCCCTGGGCGGCGAGTTGCGCCTGGCGCTGGACGGCCTGCGGCCCGACCTGCTGGACCGCCGCGGTCCGCCCCTGCGCCTGAGTGGACCGATCGTGCTGCGCCATGAAGCCGCCCCCCAGGAGATGGTTCAGGACCCGGTGGCAGCGGGATCCAAGGACCCTGCAACGCTGCCAAGCCAGACCGCGTCAAGCGGGGCAGCCGGCCAGGCCGGTCCAGCGCCCGCCTTCGGCCGCCTGAGCGTCGAGGCCCGCCTGGAGGGCTCGCTCCAGAGCAGCGCCCGCGGGCAGCTGCCGGGGCCATTGCGGGACAGCGTTCAGCTGGCCCTCGTCGGCAGCGCCACACCGGCAGGGCTCACGCTCGACAAGCTCAGCTTGCGCGCCGGCCGCGCCCGCTTGGAAGGCCGCGCCGACCTGCAGCGCCAGGACCTGGGCTGGCGCAGCGAGGGCCGCCTGACGCTGGCCGACTTCGATCCCGCGCTGTGGCTGCCGGGCGACCGCAGCGCCGCCTGGCGGCGCGCCGGCAACCGGCTGCAGGGCCGGGCCGGCTGGGCCTTGGCATCGACCCTACCGCTGCCGAGCGCCCTGGCAGGGACGCCACCCCCGCAAGCACCCAGCAGCCCCCCCCGCGAGCCACCCCACACCTCACCCAGCG
>CAISYQ010000004.1 GCA_903889735.1 uncultured Methylibium sp. | reverse complement strand
CCTTCTCGGCGATCACGAGACGCTGGATCTCGTAGGAATCCGCGATTTCCAGGCCCGGCCAGGTGTCCGAAAGCCGGGGCGCCGCCTTGTGCGTACGTTCGGCTTCCAGCAGCGCGGCGGCGGCGCTGGCACGGTGTTGCTGCTCGATCATCCGATGTGTCTCCGGGGTTGGGAGCCCGAACGATAGTGGCGACCTCCCTATCGGGCAAGACGCAATTTCCGACCGACTTATAATCTTTCCCGATAAACACGGTTCACCTCGAAATGGCTGAGCCCGAGGAGATCCCGGATGCACGTGACATTGAGGCAACTGCGCGCCTTCGCGGCGGTCGTGGCAACTGGCAGCTTCTCCGAAGCCGCCAGATCGCTGCACCTCTCGCAGGCGGCATTGAGCGGGCTCATCAAGGAACTCGAGACACAGGGCGGCGTCCGCCTGCTCGACCGCAACACGCGCAGCGTCTCGGCTTCGGCCGTCGGCCAGGCCTTCGAGCCGCTCGTGCGCCGGGTACTTTCGGACCTCGACGAAGCCCTGGACAGCATCCGGAACCTGAAGGAGCTGCGCGGCGGAGTCGTTCGCGTCGCGGCCCCCGAAACCCTCTCCTGCACGCTCATGCCCGAGCTGATCGCGATGTACAACGCGGCCCATCCCGCCGTCGACGTCCGCTTCGAGGACGTGCAGATGGAAGAGGTCCGTGCCGGGCTCGGCAATGGCAATGTCGACCTCGGCTTCGGTCCCGCCCGATCCATCGGCGGAGAGGGGATCGCGGAATACGAACTCTGGACGGACCCGCTCTGGGTGGCCCTGCGCCGCGACGATCCGCTGGCCACGTCCGAGACGATCACCTGGAAAGACCTGAAGGAGCGCACGCTGTTCACCTACATGCGCGCCTTCGACGCCAATGTGCTGAGCCATGTCCCGCTCCGCAGCCGGCCCGACAAGGTGGTGCCGGTCCACCGCGTGAACACCGCGCTCTCAATGCTCAAGGTGAAGCCGGGCGGCGTCGTCTGCCCGTCCATGGCGGGGTCGATCGTGCAGGGGTTCGGCCTCGCCTTCCAGCCCCTGCGGCAGCCCGTGGTCAGCCGCAGCATCTCGCTGTTCGTCCGCGCGAAGAGCGCCTCGGCGCCCGCGGTCGCGAGCCTGGTCGACTTCACGATCGAGTTCGCCCGGACCTGGGCCCGACTCGGGAACGAACGCGGTCGTGCACCGTAGCGCCAGGCCTGTTCTTTTCATGTTTTCCGATAGGTCCGTCGGAAAACTCGTCTTGTCCGATAAGCTGCCCGTCGCTATCGTTCCGGCTCGCGTCGCAGGCAAGGCCTGCCCACCACCGGAACCTCCATGCCCACTGCCTCGCCGGTCCTCGATTCCTCGAACCTCGACTCCTTCTTCTCGCCGCGCTCCATCGCGGTGGTCGGCGCCTCTGCCACACCCAGCAAGATCGGGGCGATGCCCCTGCGGTACCTGATCGAGAACGGGTACGCGGGTCAGCTCTTCTCGATCAATCCCGCACGCCCGGAGATCCAGGGGCACAAGGCCTACCCTAGCCTGCAGGCCGTGGGCCAGCCGATCGACCTGGCGATCTTCGCGATCCCGGTGTCGCAGGTGGACGCCGCCATCGCCGACGCCGCCGCTGCCGGCGTGAAGAACATCGTGCTGTTCTCCTCGGGATTCGCCGAAGTCGGCATAAACGGCGAGCAGGCGCAGCGGCGCATCGCCGCGCAGGCCCGCGATGCCGGCATCCGCCTGCTCGGTCCCAACTGCCTCGGCTTCATGAACGTGCGCGAATCGGTCTATGCGACGTTTTCGCCGGTGCTAACCACCGGCACGGCGCCAGCCGGCAACGTGGGAATCGTCAGCCAGAGCGGCGCCTTCGGTGCCTACGCCTATGGCATGGCCCGCCAGCGTAACGTGGGGATTTCCACCTGGGTGACCACGGGCAACGAGGCCGACGTGCAAGTCGCGAACTGCATCGCCTGGCTGGCCAGGGACCCCGCCACGAAGGTCATCATGGCCTACATAGAAGGCTGCAAGGACGGCGTGCGCCTGAAGGCAGCGCTTGCCGCGGCGCGGGCTGCAGGCAAGCCCGTCGTCATCGTCAAGGTGGGGCGCACCGAACTGGGCGCGATGGCTGCAGCCTCCCACACCGCAGCACTGGCCGGCGACGACGCGGCCTACGAGGCCCTGTTCCGGCAGTACGGCGCATGGCGCGCGCGGACCATCGAGGAATTTTTCGACGTCGCGCACACACTCGCTGTCGGCGAAGTTCCTGCGAACGGCAAGCTGGGGGTGCTGACGGTCTCCGGAGGCGTCGGCGTGTTGATTGCCGATGCCGCCGCGGACGCCGGTCTCGATCTGCCCGCCCTGCCCCAACCGGCGCAGGACCTCATCCTCGAGCGCGTGCCCTTCGCTGCCACGCGCAATCCGGTGGACATCACCGGGCAGGTCACTTCCGACATCGGCTTGCTGGAGCTCGCCGCGCACACGATGCTGCGCGAAGGCGGCTATGGCAGCCTCATCATCTTCCTGGCGGCTGCGGGCCTCACGCCGACCATGCAGGCCATGCAGCTGAAGCTGGCGGAGGGCCTGCGCAGGGAGTTTCCGGGCCGGCGGGTGATGTTCAGCACCTTGAGCGATCCGGTGCAGGAGCGTGCGCTGGAAGCGTTCGGCTGCCTCAACTACCCGGATCCCAGCCGGGCGATGCGAGTGCTGGCGGCGCTGGAGTTCTTCCGCACGCAAACAGCTTCCGCCGCGCCCGAGTCGGCTCCCGGTGCGCCGGTGCGATTGCTAGCCACCACCTACAACGAAGCCGACGCGCTGGACTTGCTCCATGCGCAAGACGTGCCCGTGGTTGCGCTGCGCCGCGCGGCCTCGGCCGAAGCAGCCGTCACCGCCGCGCGTGAACTGGGATTCCCGGTCGTGATGAAGGTGCTGTCTTGCGCCATCACGCACAAGAGCGATGTCGGCGGCGTGGTGCTGAACATTGCAGACGAACCACAGGCCGCCGCGGCCTGGGAGCGGATCCACGCGAACGTACGGCGTGCGATGCCCGACACGATCGTCGAGGGTGTGCTGGTGGCGCCCATGGTCCGCGGCGGCGTGGAGTGCATCCTCGGCGTGCACCGCGATCCGGTGCTGGGCGCCATGGTGATGCTCGGTGCGGGCGGCGTGAACGTCGAGTTGCTGCGGGACGTGACGTTCCGGGTGGCCCCGGTCGTCCACGCCGAGGCCCTCGCCATGATCGGCGAACTG
>CAISYQ010000003.1 GCA_903889735.1 uncultured Methylibium sp. | reverse complement strand
TGACCCACAGGGGCCCCGTACAAGGCCTTGCCGAGTTCGTTCACCGCGGCCGAGTTGATGTCGATCGCGCCCGGATTGCCCCTGGCCAGCGTGATGATGGCCTGGGTATGTGCCTCGTTCCCGATCACCTGCCCGAGCATCTTTTCGGCGTTCTTGAATGCGGGCGAGCCGGGATCGGCGTTCTGCAGCGTTTCCGCCAGATAGACGAGAGCGTAGAACTTGTTACTACCTGCGAGCTCGGCCTTTGCCTTATCCAAGGCCTCTCCTTCAAGGCCCGCAAATTCCTTTTTGAGCTTGTCGGGGGTGCAGGCTTCCTTCTCGCCCGCGTCTGCGGCGTTCATGCGCTTGTCGTAGACCATGGCACCAATAGACGCGCAAAGGCTCATGAGCGAGAAGGCCATGGAGGTCACGGCCAAACCCGCTGACGCGACCAAGCCCACCCCGGTCACTGCGGCGACATTCCCGGCGAGGGCCGTCGCATTTCCTGCAATGGCCAGCCCGCTGGCGGCCATCTGGATATGGTTGGCGGTGGTCCTGATCTCCAGCTTGGCCTGCGAGGCCTTGAAGACGTTGGCGAGCGCACCGCCCATGCCAACTTCGCCTTCTAGACCCTCGGTTTGGTTCCTTGCGGCTGCGAGTTCCTGCCGCTGGGCGTTCAACTCGTTCCTGACGGCGTTTTGCTTACTCAAGGCATGCACGCTGGTGGCCAGGCCGATGGCAGCCCCTGCAATGCCCACGAAGGGCAAGGCGTTCGTCAGGGCTCCCTTCGCGGCATAAATCGCAGCGTCCTTGGTGGCCTTGGAAGCGACTTCATAGGCGACGGTGACACCCGCATCGGTTGCGGCTTGCACGCCGGCGGCGGCCCCCAGCGCCACGCCCAGCGTATTGCCCTTGCTGCTGGCCTCCTTGTGCTTCAGCCAGGCTTGCGCGGTCTCCGTGGCTTGCGCCCTCGAGCCCTCGTCTACGCCGTACAGATTGCGCCGGGCAGCCGCCTCGTCTGCAGTCCCTTTAGCGGCCGTCAATTCCTGAGATTGCGTCTTGAACGTGGCGGCGCCCGCTGCGTATTGGGCCACCTGCTTGCGGGTATTCAGGCTTGCTATCCCATCGGCAATGGCCAAGGGCAGGGCCGCAAAGGTTCCAACGAACGACTTGACGCTCTTGAGCCCTACTGCCCCGAGCTCCTTGATGCCCAGATGGCCCTTCAAATCATATTTCTTGACAGCTTTATCTAAGTCCTTGGCGTTGTCGATGCCCAGTTTCGCAATGTGCTTGGCGTTGTCGAGCAACATGTACGCGTTCGAGATGGGGGCCTCGAGCGTGAACTTGAGAAACTTGATGAACACAGAGGCATATTTGGCGGCCTTGGCCATCGCCCCGCTTTTTTCCGTGGCCGCGTCCAGCGCGCGGTGTTGCGAATCGTTGGCAGCGACCAAAGTCCCCCGTGTCGGCCTGGCCTCATCGGCCATCGCCGGCCGCGCGGTGGCCGGGGTGAGCGCGCGCTGCGCTGCGCCACTGGTCGGTGAGGAGGCCGCTGGCTGCGCATCGGACGGCCGGGCCCCCTGGAGCGGCACAAACGGAGAGAGGCCGCTGGACGAGTTGATGGCTGCCATGGTGGGATCCTCGCTGGTTCAGACGCGCAGGGCGTCGGCGTTCGGATGGCCCGGGCCAGCCCCACCCCGGGGCGGGGTGGCCTGCGCCTCGGCAACGGGTACGGCCCTTGACCCGTCGGGTGTCTCGGCCAGGATCTGGCGGCCCACCGCCGCAGTGGCCGCGAAACCGTTCAGCGTGTTGGTCAGGCCCGCGGCATCCAGCCGGGCCCAGTCCAGCCACAGCCACAGCACGGGTCGCCCGTCGTCCGACAGCGACACCCCGCAGCGCTGGCTGGCGACTCCCAGGTGAGCGAATTCCAGCAGGGCGCGCATGGCGCCAGGCGACGCGCTCAGGTCCCGGTCCTCCAGGATGGCCCCCAGCAGCGAGCTGGCGACGTCAGCCTCCATGCTCAGCCGGATGGGAATGCCGTCGGCGACGAAATTGAAATGCCCGTTGGCGTCGGGCGCCAGGTCGATGCCGGCTTGACCGCCCCAGGCCACGACCCACTGTGCGATGTCCTCGGGCCGGCTCATGACTGCCCCTCGGTCGGCTGGACTTGCTGCAGCGCCTGGGCCACTGCCGCACGGAGCTGCTCGTAGGCCACCGCACCTTGGGCCACCTGCTCGATCCCCGGTGCGCATTCCCTGGCGTGGTAGGCCATCATCTGCAGCAGCGGGTAGGCGTGGGGCGGGTCCATGTCGGGCAAGGACACATGCCAGGCAAAGCGCAGCAAGACCACCCGATCGGCCTCGTGCAGCGCGAACGTGCCGATCAGCCCGGCGAGGTTGAGGGCGTTGAGCAGGCGGGTGGTGTCCGGCACCGCAGCGACCTGCACCTGGAAGGGCAGGATGAGCACCATGTCCACCAGCCGCGGGCCCGGGGGCTCGGTGCCTTCGGGCGGGGACTCCAGGTCAGCCACCAGCCGGATGAGGTAGTTGCGCCCCTGCTCGTCGACATGCACCAGCACGTACATCACCGCCAACAGGGCGTCCTCCTCCGGAGGCTCGATCCAGGCGTTCCAGCCGGCCAGCTCGCAGACCGACTGCAGTTGCGTGAAGAAGGGGATCAAGGGCACTCCTTGGAAAAACGGGGGATCGGGGTCAAGGGCCTCAGGCGGTCACGCGGGCCACGGGCTGCAGCGTGATGTCGTTGGCCAGTTCCTGGTAGGACAGCACCGGCAGTTCGGGCAGCTCGCTCTCGATCATGCGGCGGATGTAGCGGCGCACGTCCATGGCGGTGATGAGGCTGCAGGGCGAGCCGTTGGACAGCACCGGCAGCGCCTTGTCGCGGATGCGCTGGACGATGCGCTTGGAGATGTCGGGGCTGAGAGAGAGGTAGCTGCCGGCCGAGGTCTGGCGGATGGCGTTGCGCACCGTCTCCTCGATCTCGCCGTCGAGCAGGATGCCCGAGAGCACGTTGTTGCGGGCGGCGTACTGGTGGCTGATCTGGCGGGCCAGCGCGATGCGGATGTGCTCAACCAGCACCACCGGGTCCTTCTCCTTGGCGCCCCACTCGATCATGGCCGACAGGATGGTGCGCAGGTCGCGGATGGAGACGAACTCCTGCACCAGGCGCTTGAACAGCTCGGTGATCATCTGGATGGGCACGATGCGCTGCACCTCCTTGACGAGGTCCGGGAACTTGGGCTCCAGGCGGTTGAGCACCTGGCGGACCTCCTGGATGCCAATGAACTGGCCCACGTACTTGGCGAACACGAATTCGGCGTGGTAAGTGATGGCCTCGAGCTCGGTGCGGTAGCGGATCGAGGCGGCCTTGAGCTGGGCCTCGTGGCGGCGGTCCACCCAGATCGCCTTCATGCGCGGCACGAGTTCGTCCTTCTGCACGAAGGGGATGTCGTACAGCTCGAGGTTGCGCACGTCGTCGAAGATGAGCAGGTGGTCGGGCACGACCTCGCCGTCGGCGGAAGGGATCTCGGCCACGAAGATGCGGTAGTGGTCGTCGGGCAGGCCCTCGCCGCGGCGCACCTCGATGGGCGGCAGGCTGACCCCCAGGCGGAAGTAGATCTGCAGCCGCGCCTTGTTGATCTCGGCGCGCAGGTTGAGGCTGGCCAGACGCTGCTCAAGGCTGGAGGACAGTTCCACGAGCAGCTGGGTGGTGGGCGAGAAGATGTCATCCTGCTCGACCGTGAAGTCCTCCCGGCTCATCTGCGCCTTCTGGGGCGTGACCAGCGACTCCAGCGGCTTGGAGGTCACGACCTGGCCCTGGCCCGAGCGCGTCTTCATGTAGGCCAGCACCGCCGGGATGCTCAGCAGCACCGCCAGCGACAGGAACACCATCGTCGGGAAACCCGGCACCATCGCGAACACCAGCAGCATGGCCGCGCCGATGCTCACGGCGCGGGGCTGGGCCATGACCTGGGCGCCGATGTCGCCGGCCAGGTCCTTGGTGCTGCCCTCGTCGGAGACGCGGGTGACGATGATGCCGGCGCAGATGGCGATGAAGAGCGCCGGGATCTGCGAGATCAGGCCGTCGCCGATGGACAGCGTGGAGTACAGCTGCATCGCCTCGCCGGCCGTCATGCCCTTCTGCAGCACGCCGATGGTGAGGCCGCCCAGCAGGTTGACGAAGACGATGATGATGCTGGCGATGGCGTCGCCCTTGACGAACTTCATCGCGCCGTCCATGGAGCCGAACAGCTTGCTCTCCTGCGCCACCTTGTTGCGCAGGATCTTGGCCTCGGTCTGGGTGATGGCGCCGTTGCGCATGTCGGCGTCGATGCTGAGCTGCTTGCCCGGCATGGCGTCGAGCGAGAAGCGCGCCCCCACCTCGGCCACCCGCTCCGCGCCCTTGGTGATGACGATGAAGTTGACGATGGTGAGGAGCAGGACGATCACCACGCCCACCACCAGGTTGCCGCCCACCCCGAACTCGCCAAAGGCCTCGACGATGTGGCCGGCGTCGCCGTCCAGCAGGATCAGCCGGGTGGTGGAGATGGAGATCGACAGCCGGAACAGCGTGGTGATCAGCAGCACCGCCGGAAACGAGGCGAAATCCAGCGGCGACTTCAGGTAGACCGCCACCATCAGCAGCACCACCGCGATGCTCATGTTCAGCGCGATCAGGATGTCGATGAGCCAGGTCGGCAGCGGCACGATCATCATGAAGATGACCGCCACGACGAACACCGCCAGGACCAGGTCCTGGCGGTTGCGCAGCAGATCGGAAAGCTTGGCCAGGGTCATCAGACTTCCTCGGTCCAGGTCAGGTCGTCCACGCGCTTCTGCAGAGGCATCAGCGTGCCGGCCTTCTGCTCGGGACTGGCGAAGGCGTCGTCGGGCATGCTCTTGAGCAGGTTGCGGAAACCCTGGAACAGCAGGATCTGGTTCGGGAGCTTCAGGTCGCGGGCCAGCGACTCCAGGCGCGGCATCTCGCGCAGCGGCTGCTCCACGTAGTCGAGCGTGGTCTGCATCAACGCGGGCAGGTCGGGCGCCTTTCCCTCGGCCTTGGGCAGCATCTTGGCGAGCTTCTCGAGGCCCTGGGTCAGGGTGTTGAAGGTGCGCATGCCCTTGAGCTCGAGCAGGATGAGCTGCAGCTGCACCTTCTCGCCGCCCGAGGTCTGGGTGGCCAGGTCGGCGGCCACCGCCTCGGTGAGGAACTTGCGCCAGTCGCCGAGGGTGGTGATGCCCTCGGACTGGCCCAGGCGGTGGAAGGTCTGCAGCACGCTCTGGCTGGAGGCGATGGACTCCTCGTAGAGGCCCAGCAGCCGCTGGGCCGTGCCGGTGGCGTCCTGCGGGCCGGCCTCCAGCACGCCGGCGATGTTGAGCGCGGCAACCAGCCCGGCCTCGTGTGCGAGCGCGTAGTCCTCCAGCGCCTTCTGGCCGAACCCGAGCCGCTGCAGCTCGGGGTCGGTCTTGGCCATCTCGGCCAGCTCGGCCATCAGCGCCAGGGCCTGCTGGCTGGACCCGCCGGAGAGGCGGCGCAGCGCGGCCTCCAGGTCGTTGCCCGGGCGGGCCGAGGTGCCGGTGTCGACCAGCCGGTCGCGCAACGCCTTGGCGTCGCCCTCGTGCTGGGCCGGATTGGCCTTCTGCGCCTTCAGGGACTTGCGCAGCAACTCGGAGATGAGGTCGTCGAAAGCCTCGTCGTTGTCGGACGCGATCTCGTCGTCGCCCTCGGAGGCGAGGCTGGCCAGGAAGGCCAGCTCCTCGGCCATCTCGGCCATGAACAGCGAGGGGTCACGGACGATCTCCACCTCGCGGTCCGGGGCCACGGCCGTGCGGCGGGCCTCGGAGGCACGGGCGGCGCCTGCGGCCTGGCTCAGGGCCGAGGTGTCCGGCCGGGGCTGCGAGGGCGTTGAGATGGTGGCCATGTTGAACCCCAGTTTATGCGACTAAAGTAGCGATGACCAAGGTTAATCAGGACGCTGGCCCAGGCACCGCAGCGGCGGGAAGCCTGCAGGGGAGCCGCCAGGCAGGGGCAAGGGAACGGCGCGATCGGCGGATTTTCACCGGCTGTTATGTTTGCACATCGATGCAGGGCCGCTCATACTTTCGCATGGCCGGCCGCCCGCCGCCCGCCCGCCGCCCGCCCGCCGGCCAACCGCCGGCCAACCGCCGGCCAACCAACCACGAGCCGCCCGTCCTGCGAACAACCCCCATCTGTCGGACCGACCCCGCGCTGGACACCCACCGCTCAGGCGCCTTGCCGCTGCGCGAGCGCCACCAACACCCCACCCGAAACTGGAGCCCCGCATGAACCAACGAAACGCCCACCGAGTGATCCAGGATTTCGGCGCCAGCATCGGGCTGCCCGATCTGGCGTTCACCAGCGTCAACCTGTGCTCGCTGAGCTTTGATGACCTGGTCGTCAACCTGGGGCTGTCGCCCGACGCCGACCACCTGAGCGCGCACATCTGGCTGGCAGCTCTCGAGCCCGAGGATCATGCTGAAGCCTGCCGGGTCATGGCCGAGGCCAACTACCTGATGACCGCGGTACACGGCGCCTGCATCGGGATGAGCCGTCAATCGGGGGATGTCGTCCTGAGCGCACGGATGCACGAGCAGCAACTCACCCTGAGCTCGCTGCAGCAGTGGCTGC
>CAISYQ010000002.1 GCA_903889735.1 uncultured Methylibium sp. | reverse complement strand
GTGCTGACCGGCAAGTACGCGCCCGGCGCGCAGGCGGCCGAGGGCACGCGCGCCGGCCGCGGCGACAAGCGCATGCTCGAGACCGAGTTCCGCGCCGAATCGCTGGCCGTCGCGCAGCGCCTGCGCGAGCACTGCGCCGCCCGTGGCGTGGCCCTGTCGCACTTCGCCGCGGCCTGGGTGCTGGCGCACCGCGGCGTCAGCTCGGTGATCGCCGGCCCGCGCACGCTGGCGCAGTGGCAGGACTACTTCGGCGCGCTGGACTGCGCCATCGGTCCCGAGGACGAGGCCCTGGTCGACAGCCTGGTCAGCCCCGGCCACCCGTCGACGCCAGGCTACAACGACCCCGCCTACCCCTGGGAGCCGCGCCGCTGAGAGGCTGGGAGCCCGGGCGCCGCCCCGGAGCTGCCTTGCCCGACCGCCCGACGGCACCGCATCCTTTCCGCACGGCATGCCCGCAGGCACCACGCTCGTCTGGCTCAAGCGCGACCTGCGCCTGGCCGACCACGCGCCGCTGGCCGAGGCCGCAAGCTGCGAGTCCGCGCTGGCGCTCTTCATCATCGAGCCCGCCTGGCTCGCCAGCCCCGAATGCCACCCTCGGCACCCAGCCTGGCTGCTGCAGTGCCTGGCGCCGCTGCGCGAGGCGCTCGCCGCCCGCGGCCTGCCCCTGCTGGTGCGAAGCGGCGCGGCGGTCGAAGTGCTGGCAGCGCTGCGGTGCGAGTTCGCCTTCACGCAGCTCTTCAGCCATGAAGAAACCGGCCCCGGCTGGAGCTACGAACGCGACCAGGCCGTTGCGCGCTGGTGCCGTTCGCAGGGCGTGGCCTGGACCGAGTGGCCGCAAACCGGCGTGGTGCGCCGGCTGCAGGACCGTGGCGGCTGGGCCCGCCGTTGGCAGCAGCGCATGGACGCGCCCTGCCTGCCTGCGCCCGTGGGCTTCAAGGCGGCGCGGGGCTTCTCGCCTTCATCGATGCCCAACGATCTGCCCACGCTGCCCGAGCTGGGGATCCCGAGCCTGCCCGACACCCCACCGGCCGGCGAGGCCGCCGCGCGGCAGACGCTTCAGGGCTTCCTGGGCAGCCGGGCGCTGGGCTACCGGCAACACCTGTCCAGCCCGCTCACGGCCGAGTCGGGCTGCAGCCGGTTGTCGGCCCACCTCGCCTTCGGCACGCTGTCGATGCGCACGGTGCACCAGGCCACCGAGGCCGTCATCCGGTCCACGCCCAGCCGCGAGCTGGCCTACGGGCTGCGCGGCTTTTCCGGCCGGCTGCGCTGGCATTGCCACTTCATGCAGAAGCTGGAGGACGAGCCGGCCATCGAGTGGCGCAACTTCGCGCGCTCGGCCGATGGGCTGAGGCCGGGTGACGGCAGCGAGCTGCAAGCCACCGACCGAGATCACCTGCAGGCCTGGTGCGAAGGCCGCACCGGATTCCCGATGGTGGACGCCTGCATGCGCCAGCTGCGCGCCACCGGCTGGCTGAACTTCCGCATGCGGGCGCTGCTGGTCAGTTTCGCGGCCTACCACCTCTGGCTGCACTGGCGCGAGCCGGGCCTCTTCCTGGCCCGGCAGTTCCTGGACTTCGAGCCCGGTATCCACTGGAGCCAGATGCAGATGCAGTCGGGCACCACCGGCATCAACACGCTGCGCATCTACTCGCCCGCCAAGCAGGCCCGCGACCACGACCCGCAGGGCCTCTACATCCGTCAATGGCTGCCGGAGTTCGGGACCGCGGCCTACCCGGCGCCGATCGTGGACGAGCACGCCGCCGTTGCCGCCGCCAAGCAAAAACTCTACGCCCGGCGCCAGACTGGCAAGGCCCACGACGAAGCCAGCGCCATCCAGCAGAAGCACGGCTCGCGCCGCAGCGGCCTGCCACCATCCGGCAAGCGGGCCAACCGCCCACGCGCCACCAAGGCGGCGAACGACGATCAAGGCCAGCTGTTCTGACCGGGCGAGCCCCGCCCGAGCTTCAGAGCTGCCGCGTCCGCCTCGCGCCGGCTTCGTCCTGCGGTCTCACGGGGAGCGCGCCGTCGTAGACGATGCGCCACTGACCGTCGCGCTGGGTCCAGTACTGACGGAACATCAAGGACTTGCCCGGGGCGGACAGCGTACCGCGGCTGCTCGTGACGATCAGCGGTTGCGCATCGCCGTTCCAGCCGATCACGCTGGGCGACTCGCGCGCCGGCCCGGCCTCGAGCGTCTCCGGGGCGATGGCAGCGTCACTCTCGTACCAGCGCGACAGGGCCTCGCGCCGCCCATCCTGTCGCGCCCGATCCCACGCCTGGAAAGCCGCCTGAAAACCGTCCCGCGCGGCCTGCCCCCCCCCCGGGGCGACCCAGGTGAGTTTCTGGGCGATCAACACCGGGGTGTTGTCGACATCGACGGTGTCGATCAGCATCTTGACATCGTCATTGGCCAGCGCCACGCAGCCATCGGTGGCCAGCGGCGCACGGGCGAAGACATCCTGCGGCACGCCATGCAGGTAAAGGCCGCTGCCGGTGCGACCCCGCAGCCGATCCCAGGCGTTGGGGTAGTTGAAGCGCAGAGCCGCCAAGCCCAGCCGCTCGTCGCGCATGGGGCCACGCACCCCCTGGACCATCCAATAGACCCCCAGCGGCGTGCGGCTGTCGCCTTCGACCTGCTTGCCCACACCCAGCTTGCCGACCGACACATAGTGATCGCTCTGGAGTTGCAAACCCTGGGGACCGTTTTTCAGCAGGTAGAGCCGGGAACGGGAGGTATCGACCGCCACCGCATACCGGACGCTGGCCGGCAGTTCCAGGAATTCCGCCGGCACCTGGTCTGGGCGCGGACGTTCCTTGACCGCAGCCCAGCGCAGGCGCGCCTCGTCCAGCAGGTCGGGCGCCGGGATGGGCACGGCGGGGTTGTCTTGCAGGTTGGCGCCGAAAGCCATCGGGTGACCCGCGCGGGAGGCCAGCAGATCGGCGTGGAGCGCCTGGGCCAGCGCAAAGTCAGGTCGCTCTCGCACCAGGGCGGCCGCGATTTCGAAGGCCGCGTCGGTCTGGCCAGCATCCAGCGCCTCGTAGGCGGCTGCCAAGCGCGCCTCGGGATGGTCACCCGCTGCCAGCCGGGCCAGGGCGGCAGCAGGCTCGGAGGCCCGCGCCGCGATGGGCTGCAGGGCCGCGACGGTCGACTGCGAGCCGGCACGGACTCTGTCACGGATCACCAGGACCATCAGGATCACCACCACCACGGCGGCGGAGGCCAGGACCGGAAAACGCCGCAGTCGCATGCGCTTCACCGCCAACCGCAGGGGCCTGGGGCCGGCGCGATGCCGCTGGCCTGTGGGGAGGGTGAGCGGCTCACCGGCCCGACTCCTCGGCAATGACCCACCGGTCTTTCAAGCGACGCATCTCGATCGACTTCCTCGACCGGATGCTGCGGCCATCGGACTGGTAGAGCTGCAGGAATTTCACCTGCGCCTGGTCGGCGGTCAAGGTGACTGAGACCTCGGACACCACCACCTGGATCCGGTTGCGGCCCTTGATTCGGGCTGCACGCTCCTTGCGCCATTCGGCGTGGCTGCTCATGCTGCCCTTGAAGTCAGGCAGGTAGGCGGCCTCGTAGGCGTTCATGTCCTGGCGGGACCAGGCCAGGGCCCAGGCCTCCAGCGCGGCCAGCACCTCCTCGCGCTCAGGCGCGGGGGCGGCCGCAGGGCTCGCCGGCGCCGGCGCCACTGCAATAGGGGCTGCCGCCGACGCAGCGGATCCCGGGGGCGCTACCAAGGCCGCCGACGCAGGCGCTTCAGGCTTGGCCGGTTCGCGGGGGCGGACCGGAGGGATCGACAAGCCCGCCAGCGGCGATGGGACCGGTGCGGCAGCGCTGTTGGTGCGTCCATCAGTGCGTCCATCCGTCCGGCTGTCACCACGCACGACTGCCCGCTCTTCGATCCCCGGCGTCATCGACAAGGCCAGCGCAGGCCGGCCCAGCTTCGAGGCCTTGTCCGAGTTGAAGGCCTTTCGGTAAGCCTGGCTGGCCTGGTAGGCGTACAGCCTGGAGAGGTTGTCATAGGCCGTCGCGGTGGCCTCGTTGGTCCTGAGCGCCTGGTCGAGCGCGGCGCGGGCCTCCGCATCCTTGCCTTCGCCAGCCAGGATGACCGCCACGTTGTTGTGGGCCGCAGGCAGCCGCGGGTTGAGGCTCAGCACACGCTGGAACACCGCCAGCGCCTCGGCCCGCCGGTCCAGGCAGTACAAGGCGTTGCCCTGGCGCATCAGCAGGTTCTCGTCGTTCGGCAGCGCCTGGAGGCGCTGGACCACCGCGCCCAGCTCTGCTCGGCATGGGACCGCAGACTGCCCTTCAGATGCCCGGCCGCCCGAAGGCAGGGCGGCGGCGGCCAGCCCCGGCAGCAGCGCCAGCAGGATCAGCCCAAAGCCCCGCCGGGCAACCATCTCCGGGCGCCACGGCGTGCTCCCGGGTTGCCAGCGCCGCCGGCGAACCTGCCCTTGCACGACCTAATTCCCCCGCTTGGGTCCAGGGTCCGCGGAACGGCGTGCGCGACCGCTCGCCAGGTCCGACCCCAACCGAGGCCCGGATCGGGACGGCGCTTGGCCCTCAGACCCGGACCGCTCTGGCACTCCATGAGCAGCGCGCGCGGGCCGGTCGGACGCAGGCGACTGCGCGGCTCTGTGCTGGCGGTCCTGCCGGGCCAGCACCAAGGCGGCCTCGAGCTCGGCCTCGGGCAGGCCTTTGAGGGCACAAAAATTGGCGCGTGTCAGCGTGGTCGACTCGAAGGCGCGCAACAGCGCAGCGCGCTCACCCGCAGCGCGCGCCTCGGCGGCGAGTTCACGCTGACGGGCTGGGTCGAGCGGCGGCTCAGGGGGCTGCGCGGGCAGCGGCGGCTGCGACGGCTGTCGGGTCTGGCGATGCGGTTGCGGGTGCGGCCGGTCCTGCGGCGGACCTTGGGGCCGGTCGCCCCGCCTCGGTTCGCGCACGGGTTCAGGTCGCGTCTGGACTGACGGCTCCGGCCGTTGTCCGCGCGGGCGATCGCCCGGGCGCCCGCCCCTCGGCTCGCGCCGTGCACCCGGTGACTCGGCACGCAGCGACCCGTCCTGGGCGTCGACCGCGGCGTCGAGCGGAGCCTGGGCGGTGGCTTGAGCGCTGGCCGGGTCTGGCGCCTGGGCCGAGCCGGGCCGGGGAGCCCGCGGCGGCCGCTGGCGCTGCGCCTGCTGCTCCGCGGCACGGCGCTCCTGCACCAGGGCGCGGCGGCGCTGCAATTCGGCAACGGCTGCCTCGCGGTGTTCGTCGCTCACCAGGCCGGCCGGCTGGCCATCGAGGTCCACGCGTTCCGCCGCCTGGCTCAAGGCCTTGAGGTAGGCGGTGGTCGTGGTGTGCCGCTGCAGAAACAGCGACAAGGCCTTCTTGGTGAAGGTGTTCGGCGCGCGCTGCTGCACATCGACCTGCACACGCAGCTTCAGCGGCTTGTGCACGCCGGGCCCGAACAGGGCCGGGAACAGTTCGGCCATGCGGGCCACGGTGGCCGAGGGACTGAGTGTCACCAGCCCGGACGGCAGGGTGGCGGCGAGGTCAGGCCCGGAGGACACCGGCGCATCGCCTGCGGCAAGGTCTTCACCGGGGGAGGCCAGCGCATCGGTGGCGGCGAGGTCTGCGCCGGGGGGCGCCGGCAGATCGGCGTTGACCAGGTCTTCGCTCGGACGAGCCGGCACGGCAGCGATGGCGTCCTCGCCATCGGCGGAAAGGGAACTCGGGATTTCAGGCACAGCGAAGGAGGGCAACGGATCGAGGGCCTGCATTGTCACCGCCCCGGGGACGCGCGGGCGTGATTCAGCGGTCGGGTTCTTCGGCCTCGAACAGCAGGCGCATGCCAAGCAGCGTGTAGCGGGTCTGGGCCGAGTTCCAGTTGCGGTAGCTGCAGCGGGCGTAGAGCGACCAGGTGTGCCAGGAGCCGCCCCGGCGCACCCGCACCGCGCCATCGGGGGGGCCCTGCGGGTCGTCGGTGGGCGAATGGGCGTAGAAGCGTTCATCGTGCCAGTCGCCGACCCATTCCCAGGCATTGCCCAGCATGTCGTGCAGGCCAAAGGCATTGGGCGTGAATCGACCCACCGGCGCCGTGAAGGCATGGCCGTCGTCGCCCTCGAGGGCGAAGGCCTGCCAGGCGGGCCAATCTCGGGCCGACGAGCGGTCGAAGGTGTTGGCGGTGCGCAGCAGCGATGGAGGGGCGTCGCCGCCGGGGTAGCGGGTGCGGGCGCCGGCCCGGCAGGCGTACTCCCACTCGGCCTCGGTCGGCAGGCGGTAGCGGCGGCCCTCATGGCGGCTGAGCCAGGCGGCCATGGCGACGGCATCGTTCCAGGTCACGTTGAGCACCGGGTGGGTGTCATCCTGGGGGAAGCCGGGGTTGCGCCAGGAGTATTTCGGGTCGCGGCCCTCGAAG
The DNA here is from genome assembly GCA_903889735.1 of uncultured Methylibium sp. Taxonomy (GTDB): domain Bacteria; phylum Pseudomonadota; class Gammaproteobacteria; order Burkholderiales; family Burkholderiaceae_C; genus Methylibium. The sequence goes on along the minus strand of CAISYQ010000002.1, from coordinate 559 downwards.
GCGTCGCCGCGGGCCGAGCTGCGGGGATCGTAGGCCGGGTTGTAGCCATAGCCGCCGGTGCCATCGGCCTCCGATTCAGGGCGGTAGCCCGAGGCCGCGAGGAAACGGCGGAACTGCCCCACCGTGACCTCGTGCCGCCCCAACCAGAACGGCCGGGTGATGCGCACCCGGTGGACCGGCGCTTCATCAAAGAGGGCGGCGAAGCGCTCCTTCGCATAGGCCGGGTAGTCCCGGGCCAGTTGCTCGGGAGTTTCGTCGCTGCCCATCAGGAATTCACCGGAGGGGATCCGAACGAAGGCCATGCCCAGCGAGTTTTCCATTGCCGGCGGGTCCGTTGAGCGGGCACCGCCCAGCGTGGTGCAGCCGGCCAGCCCCAGGACAAGCGCTGCAAGAAGCGCTGCCGCAGGGCCCTCACGAACAGCGCGCGCCCGGCGCATCGCCGGACCCGGCAGAGCCACAGAAGGAAGACGAGGCATCAATTCATCTTACGACCGCAGCAGCTGACAGGAAGAACAGGCAGGGTCAGCGCCGCATATGGCAAAGTCCGGCGCCGTAAGGC
>CAISYQ010000001.1 GCA_903889735.1 uncultured Methylibium sp. | reverse complement strand
GGCATCCGGCCGCATGGTGCGGGCGCAGAACTCGTCAATCGTGTGCGGCCATTGGGTGACCACGCGCCCAGAGCTCGCGCTGTAGTAGTTGCCGCAGGCGACCTGCCAGACCTCGACGGCGCGGATTTCTTCCTGCATGGACTCGTTGTAGCGGGCTTCCACGTCCGCGCGCAGATCGACAAAGGCCAGCTGCTCGCGTTCCAGGCGCTTGATCTGGCGAAGGATGTAGTCCACTTGGATCTCCAACATCGCGATGATCGAGCCGTTGTTGGTGTTCGGCCCGTACAGCATGAAGAGATTGGGGAAGCCGCTGGTCACCATGCCCAGATAGGCCTGCGCACCGTCGCGCCAGGACTCGTCGAGCCTGAGGCCGTTGCGCCCCGTCACCTCGATGGCCGAGAGATAGCGCGAGACCTTGAAGCCGGTCGCCAGGATGAGGGTGTCGACCTGGCGCGCCTTCCCGTCGGCGGTGACCACGCTGTCGGCCGTGATCTGCGTGATGTGGTCGGTGACCAGTTCAACCTGTGGCAGGTTGAACACGGGGTAGTACTTGTTCGAGAAGAGCGGCCGCTTGCAGCCAAATGGATGCGTGGGGGTCAGCTTCTCGCGCAAGGCCGGGTCCTTGACCTCGCCGAGATTGGCCAGCGCGGCGCGCGTGCATTCGGCCTGGATGCCGGGGTTGCTGAAGGTGATGAACTCGTTCAGTTCCTTGTAGACCTGCGCACGCGATTCGTGGATCGCGTTCGGGTCGTCTCGCAAATGCGCGAGCTGCGCTGGCGTGTAGGGCGTGTCGTCCTTCGGGACCACCCAGTTCGCGGTGCGCTGGAACAGGTACAGCGCGCTGGTTTGCGCCGCGATCTCGGGCACAAACTGCACGGCGCTTGCGGCGCTGCCGATGACCGCCACGCGCTGGCCGGCGAGGTCGTGCTGATGGTTCCACTGCGCCGAGTGAAACTGGGTGCCACCGAAATCGGCGAGACCCGGGATGGCGGGGAACTCGAGCTCGTTGAACATGCCCATGCCGCTAATGAGGATCGGCGCGCGGAAGACCTGCCCGTCAGTGGTCGTCACGGTCCATTCGGCCGCATCGTCCTGCCACTGCGCCGCGCGCACGGTGTGGTTGAAGCGCACGAAGGGCTTCACGCCGTGCTTGGTGGCGACCTGGTCCAGGTACTCGAGGATTTCCGGCTGACCGGCAAACGGCCGGGACCAGTCGGTCTTCAGCTCGAAGGAAAACGAATACAGGTGTGACTTCACGTCGCACTCGGCGCCCGGGTAACGGTTGTGCCACCAGGTGCCGCCCACGCCGCTGGCCTTCTCGAGGATCACAAAATCTTCGATCCCCGCTTCGCGCAGTTTGATGGCGGTGCACATGCCGCCGGGGCCGGCGCCGATGATGATGACGCGATGGCGGTGTTGGGTTGCGGACATGAGAGATCGCTACAAGGCGGTGAAGAAGGACACCAATCGATCCTAGCAAATTGAGCGCGTTGCAGAGGCCATCAGACCTGGCGCCTGGTGCTCGGCGTCGTCGGGTCAGGATAGAGGGCAGCGTCTGGGAGCGAGACTCTGGCGCTTGACAGCTCATCGAACCAGGGATCGCCTCATGGAAAACCTAGCCCCGTTGCCGCCCACGCCCCTCGGACGCTACCGCCACTACAAGGGCGGCGAGTACGAGGTCGTGGGCGTGGCCCGCCACAGCGAGACCCTGGAGCCGCTGGTCGTCTACCGGCCGCTCTACAACGCGACCGGCTTGTGGGTCCGCCCGCACGCCATGTTCTTCGGGTCGGTGAACGTCGAGGGGCGCCTCGTGGCCCGGTTCGAGGCCCTCTCCGGGCCCTGAGCGCCGGGCGCCACGGGCGGTGTGTAGCGGGCGCCGGAGGGTGTTGACAGTGGGATCAGCTGGCCAGCAGCCGCTTCAGCGCCGCTTCGATGACGGCGATGTCGGCCGGCGAGGTTCCGGGGCCACCCGCCAGGTGCCCCCACACGGTGTCGACGACCTGCAGCGTGGCTCGGGGCATGTGGGACACCTCGATCTCGCTGTCGGCCGGCGGAAAGTAGAGATCGGTGGAGGCGGGCATCACGATGGCTTGGGCTCGGATGGCGCCCAGCGCCTTGGCGAAGTCGCCCTGGAACACCTCGTTGTCGCTGATGTCCCCCTGCTGCCAGGTCCCCAGCATGGCCAGCAGGTTGTTGGCATCGCGGCCCAGGAAGATGCCCTCCCAGAAACCCACCAGGAAATCCTCCAGCGAGGCAAAACCCAGGGCCTGGATGTCGAGCTCCTGGCGGTAGAAGGCCTGGGACAGTCCCCAGCCGGCGTAGACCCGGGCAAAGGCGCGCATCCCGCGCTCGGGCGGTCGTTCGTACCAGCCGTCCTGGAATGCGCCATCGGCCTTCAGGGCGGCCTTGAGGCCCTCCAGGAACACCTGGTTGTGGCGCGAGCAGCGGGCCGATCCCATGAAGGGCAGGATGCGCTCGACCATGTCGGGGTAGAGGGCGCCCCACTGGAAGGTCTGCATCGCCCCCATCGACCAGCCGGTCACGAGGGCAATCTTCTCGATGCCGAAGACCTCGGTCACCAGCCGGTGCTGCAGGCGCACGTTGTCGTACAGGCTCACCGGCGGGAAGCGCGCCTGGTTGAAGGGTGCGGGGGTGTTGCTCGGCGAGGACGACAGCCCGTTGCCCAGCAGGTTGGGGATGATGATGAAGTGGCGGGTGGGGTCCAGCGCGCGGCCCTCGCCGATCAGCCATTCGTTCTCGGTGTGCTGACCCGAGTACCAGGTCGGGTAGACGATCACGTTGTCGCGGGCGGCGTTCAGGCGGCCATAGGTCTTGTAGGCCAACTGGGCGCCGCGCAGTGTCTGCCGGCACTGGAGCACGACGTCGCCGAGCAGGAAGACTTGGTGATCGGGCGTGGGGGGCATCGTGGACATGGGGCACTCCTGGTGGTGGGCGCGGGTGGGCATTGCGGGCCCGCGGGCGGCGGCCCCGCACGAAGCCGGCCTTCTGGCGGGCCCGCGCGGCCCTTCATCGGCTACTGCGGACTGTATCGGGCTGGCCCGATCAAGGCGAACCTGGCCGCAGGTTCCGGGGGCAGGGCCTGTTCGGTGAGAAGATGCGGGCCGCAGCCGCAGGGCTGCCGCGTGTTCCCTGCCACCGATCGCCCCCCACGGCCCCTTGCTGTGGGCGCTGTTTTCTCTTGAGGAGGATCGCTCTTGGACCTCAAAGTCCCCATCACCCTGGCCGACGAGTTGACCGACGAAGTCATCGCGTCCACCGGCCAGCTCGACCTGGCCAGTGGCGAGATCCGGCGCGTCGACTACGAGGACTACGACCTCGAGGCCCTCGGCCTGCCGGTCCACTCGCCTGACTACGAATTCACCTGCGGCACGCTGTCGAACAACGGCAAGGAGCTGGAGTTCAAGGTCACCGTCGACCGCGTGACCGGCGAGTACAGCGTCAGCGCCAACGAGCTGCTCGAGATCAAGAAGCGCGCGGCCGCCCTGTTTCGCGGCGGAGCCTGAAAGGCCGGGTTCTGAGCACGGGGGCCTAGGCCCCAGCCCCAGCGGCCCACAGACGCCCCCCTCTGAGCAGACGGTCGGTCACGCGCCGTCGTGCTGCCAGGGGGGCAGTGCGGAGCCGCAGTCGCGGCAGAAGCGGGCGCTCGGCAGGTGGCCCTCGCTCAGGCACTCATGGCAGCTGCGGGTCGTGGGTTCGCGCAGGGGCATGCGCTGCACGGCGAATTCCGCGCTGACGATGCCCGTGGGAACCGCCAGCGTGCCCCAACCCATCAGCATCATGGCCGAGGCGATCAGGCGCCCCAGGTCGGTCTTGGGCGTGATGTCGCCAAAGCCCACGGTGGTCATGGTCGTGATGGCCCAGTACACGCTCACCGGGATGCTGGTGAATCCATGCTCGGGGCCCTCCACCACGTACATCAGGGTGCCCATCACCAGCACGACCAGCATCACGAAGCCGACGAAGACGGTGATCTTGCGCCTGGAGGCCGCGAGCGCCTGACCCAGCGCGCTGAATTCGGCCACATAGGCCGGCAGCTTGAGAATGCGGAACACGCGCAGCAACCGCAGCACACGCACATCGATCAGCGCGCTCAGGCCCGGCACCAACATGGCCAGGTAGGTGGGCAGCACCGCCAGCAGGTCGACCACGCCGTAGAAGCTGCGCGCGTAGCGCATCGGGCGGCGCACGCAGGCCAGGCGCGCAAGGTATTCCGCGGTGAAGATGAGCGTGAACGTCCACTCCAGGAAGGTGAAGAGCGGTCCGTGGCTGGCATGCAGGCTGGCCACGCTGTCCAGCATCACCACCAGCACGCTGACCAGGATGGCCCCGATGAGCGCCAGGTCAAACGACCGCCCGGCCCGGGTGTCGGCCTCGAAGATGACGGTGTAGAGGCGCAGGCGCCAGCCCATGCCGGGCCGCCCGAAATCCACGGGGGCAGCGGGGCGGGGCGGGGGTGCGGCCGGGGCGGTCATCGGAATCCCCCGGAGCGCGAGAGCCTGGGCTCGGGCAGCCCCTGGGCCCCGGGTGCCGCTGCCGAGATGAAGGCTGGGGTGTCGGACATCGTCGGGATCCTTCCTTGGGGCGTGGGGCTGCCGGCCGATCAGCGCTCGAGCGAGCTGCCCTTGCGCTTGACGGCGTCGCCCACCTTGAAGCCTGGGTCGCTGTCGAAGTCGAAGCTGTGTTTGCTGCCGTCGCTGAACTGGGCGGTCACTGTCCAGACCTTGTGGGCGTTGGCCTTCTCCTGGATCTTCTTGCCGGCATAGGCGCCGCCGGCCGCTCCTCCGACGGTGGCGATGGTCTTGCCCGTGCCACCTCCTATCTGGTTGCCCAGCAGTGCGCCCGCCGCGCCGCCTGCGAGCAGCCCCAGGGCGTTGCTCTTCCCGTCCTTCTCCGCGGTGTTGACGGCCACCACCTTGCCGCAGTCATTGCAGCCAGCCGCCGGGCTCGATGCCTCCGGCTTTGCCGTGGCCGCTGCCAAGGCCTTGTCGTACTCGGCCTTGGCGTCGCGACGGCATTGCAGGCGGGCGTTCGAGCTCGTTTCGTCGTTACAGAGTTTTTGGTCGCTTGCGTAGCGGGCCTGCGCGGCGCTCGCAGCGGTTGGCGCCTTGGGGGTAGCCGGGTTGTCGGCCCAGGACGTCGAGCCGAAGAACGCGAGCGCGCTGGCGATCAGGAGGGGGTGCTTGAGGGGGTTCATGGCTGGATTCCTTGGCTCTGAGGGCAGGGCCCACCTGGGGCCGGGAAGCTCGATTCTGGCGGTCCGCACGCTGGGGTGCGTACCGCTGCTAAATTTGCAAGTTGCCGCCTACCGAGGAGACCCCCCAATGGCCATCGATTTCACCCCCAGTCCCGAACAACAGGCCCTGCAGGCCGCCGCACGCGCCTTCGGGCGTGATGTCCTGAGCCAGGTCCGGGCGGTCATCGCGCCCCTGGCCAAGCCCGAGGACCGCTTCTTCGCCACCCAGCCCTTCTACGCGCAGATGGCCCAGGCCGGCTTCGTGCACGCGCTGTTTCCCAAGGTCTACGGCGGTGGCGGCATGTCCACGCTGGACTTCGCACTGGCGGCCGAGGAGCTGACCGCCGTCGACATCAACGTGCCCACCACCCTGCTGGCCACGGGCCTGGGGATGGAGCCCATCCTCGGCTTCGGGACCGAGGAGCAGAAGCGCCGCTGGATCGGCGAGATCCTCGCGGCCCCCGGCGAACGGTTGGCCGCTTTCGCCTTCACCGAGGTCACGGGCGGCGCCAACTTCGACTGCCCCGACCCGGCCGCCGGCGTGCAGACCCTTGCGCGGCGCGAGGGCGATGAGTGGGTGATCAGCGGCCAGAAGCACTACACCACCAACGGCAGTGGCTGGGACGGCCGCGGCGCCCACCTGATGACGGTGGTCTGCCGCACCGACCTGACCCGGCCGCCCAGCGAGTCGCTGTCCGTGATCGTGGTGCCGGGCGCGACGCCCGGTGTGGAGGTGAAGGGCTACCTCGACACGGCGGGCCACCGGGCGGTGTGCTCGCCGCGCATCCATTTCAACGAGGTGCGCGTGCCGGTCGGCAACCTCCTGGGCCGGCCGGGCGACGGCGAGGCGATCTGCTGGCATGCCTTCTCCTGGACCGCGGCGTTGATCGGTGCGGCCTGCACGGGGGTCATGCGGGCGGCCTTCGACATCGCCTTCGCCTTCGCCAAGAACGACAAGCGTTCCGGGGCGGTACCGGTGATCGAGCACCAGAACGCCGGCTACATGCTGGTCGACCTGAAGATGCGCATCGAGGCCGCGCGCTACCTGACCTGGAAGGCCTGCCACCAGCTCGACCTGAGCGAGCGTTCCAGCGACGAACTGGCCATTATGACCAAGATCTACGCCTCCGAGCTCTGCGTCCAGGTGGTCTACGACGCCATGCGCCTGGTCGGTATCGACAGCTACACCGACCTGTCGCCGCTGTCCGGCCTGATGCAGGACGCCCTGTGCTTTCCGCTCTACGACGGCGGCAACATGGGGGTGCGCCGCCGGCAGCTGCACAACAAGTTCAGGGCACCGGGCTACGACCCGATGGCGGCGTCGCAGGCGCGATGAAGGCGAGGTCGCCAAGGCCCCGTTTGCCGCCTTGGTCGATGAGCCCCCGCCGGCCCCGCGCAAACCGTTAGGATGCGTTCACAGTCTGCAGGTTGCCCGCTGACCGTTCAGCCCACCCCCATGTCTGCCTCCTTCGCCATCCCGTTGTCCGGCATGAACGCCGCCCGCACCCGGCTCGCGGTGTCGGCACAGAACATCGCCAGCGTCTACGCCGAGGACGATCGCCGCCGGGAGGTGGCCTTGGAGAGCCTGCGCGACGGCGGCGTCGAGGCCACCATCGTTCCCGCCCGCGAACCCGGCCCCGCCTTGGTGGACGACGTCATCGGCCAGCTGATCGCGAGGAACCAGTTCCTCGCGAACCTGGCGCTGTTCCGCGGCAACTACTACCGGATCGGCTCGCTGCTCGACATTGCCGTTTAAGGCGCCGCGCGCAGCGCCGCTCAGGGCGCCCTCAAGCCAAGGGCAGGCCGATCAGCAGCGCGCGTTCAGCGGGTGGGCTCGATGTCGAGTTCGGGGTAGCGCCGAAACAGGTCCTGCTCGCTGAAGGGCAGGCGCCGTTCGCTGCGCAGGTAGGCGGCGACCCTGGGCAGGGCGGCGACGCGGTCGTGGAGCTTCACGATGCCGGGCGTGCGCGACAGGGCCCGCTGCGCGGCCTTGGGAAAGGCATAGCGCAGGCCCTCGATCAGCTGGAACAGCGACAGGTCGGCATAGCTCAGCTTGCCGCCCACCAGGTGGCGCGTGCCCGCAGGGTTGCGTACCAGGATGGACTCGAACCAATCCAGGTAGTGCGACAGGCGGGCGTTGCAGAACTCCTGGGCGCGCCGCAGTGCCTCGGGCTTCTGGTCCTCGTAATAGAGGCTGGTGCCCACCGGGTGGTGGGTGGCGTGCGCCTCATCGACCATGTCGGCGATGGTCAGCTGGATCTGCTGCGTCCAGACACGCGCCTGCTCACTGCGCGCCAGCAGCTTCAGCGCCGGCCCGAGGTAGTGGAGGATGGCGGCGGTCTGGCCGATCAGCAGCTTGTCGTCCCTCAGGAAGGGCGGAGCCAGCGGCGGATGCTCCTCCTTGCGGTCGCGCAGCACCCGCTCCATCGCGGGCAGCCCCTGTCCCGAGCCCTCCGGCCCGCGCGCCACATCGATGTAGGGCGCCCCGGCGGCTTCCAGCGCCAGGCGCACGAATTCGCCGCGGCCCTGGAGGGTCGGCCAGTAATGCAGCTCGTAGGCCATGGTTCAGACTCTGATGAAGAAAAAGAGGGCGCGTTCAGGGCGCAGCCCGGTGCGGTAGGGGCTCAGAAGGGCGCATCGTCACCGGGGGGCTGGGCGGCGTCCGTCTTGCGGATGCGCACGGCGGGCTTCTTGGCGGCTGCCGCGGGTTCGGGCGCGGGGCCCGCGGCCGCGAGGAAGGCGGCGGTGGCGTCGGGCGCCGCGCCGCTGGCATCGGCTGGGGCCGTGCGGCCGGAATAATGGCCTGGCGCCGAATCCGAACTGCCTGGGGCGGCAGACTCGGCGGGGATGGCCTTGCTGTAAGGCGAGAGGATGCCCACCAACTGGCCGTAGATCCTTGGGTTGCCCGCCACGATCTCGCGTTGGTAAAGGAAGTCGGCCTCGCCGGTGAAGTTGCCGATCAGGCCCCCCGCCTCGGTGACCATCAGCGAGCCGGCGGCGATGTCCCAGGGGCTGAGGCCCGTCTCGAAGAAGCCGTCGTACCAGCCGGCCGCCACGTAACAGAGGTCCAGCGAGGCCGCGCCTGGGCGGCGCAGGCCGGCGCATTGCGCCATCACCTCCTCGAACATCTTCAGGTAGCGCTTGAAGTTGTCGCCCTTGCGAAAGGGGAAGCCGGTGCCGATCAGGCACTCCAGCATGCGCGTGCGCTTGCTCACGCGCAGGCGCTTGTCGTTGAGGAAGGCGCCGCGGCCCTTGGAGGCGTAGAAGAGGTCGTTGCGCGCCGGGTCGTAGACAACGGCCTGTTGCACCTGGCCGCGTACCGCCAGCGCGATCGAGACCGCATAGACCGGGAAGCCATGGATGAAGTTGGTGGTGCCGTCCAGCGGGTCGATGATCCAGACGAACTCGCTGTCCTTGGCGCCGCGTGCACGGCCCGACTCCTCGGCCAGGATGCCGTGGCCGGGATAGGCGCCCAGCAGCACGTCGATGATGGCGGCCTCGGCCGCGTGGTCCACCTCGGTCACGAAGTCGTTGTGCGACTTGGCGGTCACCGTCACGCGGTCCAGGTCCAGCGAGGCCCGGTTGATGATGGCACCGGCCGCGCGCGCGGCCTTGATGGCGGTGTTGAGCATCGGGTGGAGCGACTGGGACATGGCGGGCGGGGCGCGGCAAGGCGCCGTTGAAGAGGGGGCTGGCGGGGACAAAGAGCGCGGGCCCGATCCGGGCCGGGCCGGGGCGGTGGGCGGAGGGGGCCTCCGCAACATGCCCTCGATAATTGGATTTTAGGCCCCGCCCCGACGACGACCCCACGATGACCCCCCCCGACCTGAACCCCGACCCCACGCGCTTCATCCTCGTGGGCACCAGCCACGCAGGCAACGTGGGCGCCGCGGCGCGGGCGATGAAGGTGATGGGGTTCGCCGACCTGGTGCTCGTGGCACCCCGTTTTGCCGATGTGCTGTCGCGCGAGGAGACGGTCGCGATGGCCAGCGGCGCAGCCGACATCCTGGTGCGGGCCCGGATCGTGGGCACGCTGGCCGAGGCGCTGGAGGGCGTGAGCCATGCCTGCGCGACGGCCATGACGCCGCGCGACTTCGGGCCGCCGACCCACGCGCCGCGCGCCTGCTTCCCGGCGCTGGCCCTCGGTACGCAGCGGGTGGGCTTCGTCTTCGGCTCCGAACGCTACGGCCTGGCCAACGAGGACGTCTACCGCTGCCACACCTGCCTCAGCATCCCGACCCACCCCGACTACGGCTCACTGAACCTCGCGCAGGCGGTGCAGCTGATCGCCAGCGAGTGGCGCGAGGCCCTGGGCGGCTACCCGGTCGTGCCGCGCACGCCCGATCCGGCGCTGGCCGATGGCACGGCGGTGCAGGGCCTGCTCGATCACTGGCAGCGGGCGCTGGTGCACATCGGCCACCTCGACCCGGCGGCGCCGAAGAAGCTGATCCCGCGCGTCAACCAACTGCTCAACCGCGCCGCGCTGACGCAGGAGGAGGTGCACCTGCTGCGCGGCATCGCCACCACCCTGCTCAAGCAGCCGGCGGGCCAACGCTAGTCGCCAGCCCGCCCCCACTGGCAGCCGGGCCTCAGCGTGGTGGCAGTCCCTTGCGGGGTGGGCTGGCTACACTGATTGCCCCCTTCCCAAAGACCTGCCATGTTCAGCCGCCTTCGCGAAGACATCGCCTGCATCCTCGAGCGTGACCCGGCGGCCCGCACCGCCTTCGAGGTGCTGACCTGCTACCCGGGCCTGCACGCGCTCTGGGTCCACCGTGCAGCGCATGCCTGCTGGACGCACGGTTTCAAGTGGCTGGGTCGCATGCTCTCCCACATCGGCCGGTTCCTGACCGGCATCGAGATCCATCCCGGTGCCTCCATCGGGCGGCGCGTCTTCATCGACCACGGCATGGGGGTGGTGATCGGCGAGATGGCCGAGGTGCATGACGACTGCACCATCTACCAGGGTGTCACGCTCGGCGGCACGGCGCTGGTGAAGGGCGCCAAGCGTCACCCGACGCTCGAGCGCGGCGTGATCATCGGCGCCAACGCCTGCGTGCTCGGTGGTTTCACGGTGGGCGCGGGCGCCCGCGTGGGATCGGGCGCCATCGTCACCAAACCGGTGCCGGCCGGCGCCACGGCAGCCGGCAACCCGGCGCGCATCCTGCACGCCGAGACCGAGGCGCAGCGCGAGGCCGCGGCCGCCAAGATGGGCTTCTCGGCCTATGGCGTGACCCAGGGCGACGACCCGGTGGCCCAGGCCCTGAAGGGCTTGATCGACAACGCCTCCGGCCACGAGCACCAGATCGCGATGCTGTGGGCTGCGATCGAGACCCTGTCTGGGCGTGGCGCCTCGCCCGACTGCGTGCCGGGCGACGCCCAGAAGCTCGAAGCCTTCGACGCGGCGGCGCTCAACCAGCTCGTGCGGTAGCGGGCGGACCGCCACGGGGCGCGCGGCCCGCCCGATTCAAGGCTGATGGTTCGCAAGATGTGGAACACCGAGACGTAACAAGATGCCGTGACGCGTTCGATCCTTTCGGACGTGTTCGCGGGGCCCGCCTGTCGGTGTGATCGGCCGGGTGGCCCAGGGTCTTGGCAGTTCACCCATCGGCACATCTCATGACAGTTTGGGAAGCGATCACTCCAGCGTCTTGGCGAGGAGCGGGCTGCGGATCTTCCGCGCTCTGCACGACGCCCCGCCCTGCTTTCATTGCGTTCACTGCGAATCAGCGGGCGGCCACACCAGGGAGCCTGCGGCCATGAGCCCGGACCTCCAGCCGGTGCAGGCCCTCTTCTCAGGCGCCCATGCGCGCTGGTGGAACGAGCTCTATGCCCGCGAGGTCCGCACGCCGGAGGCCCATTTCTTTCGGCAGAGGCGTGACACCGTCCTCGCCCTGCTGGACCAGCGGGTGCCGAAGGACCATCCGGTTCTCGACCTCGGCTGTGGCGCGGGCCCGGTGCTCGAGGCGCTGCGCAGGGCCGGCTGGCCCTGCACGGGGCTCGACGGCGCGCCCGACATGCTCGGCCAGGCCCGCGAGCGACTCGCCGCCGCCGGGCTCGCCAGTGACGACCTGCACCTGGGCGATTGCCGCGCGACCCCGTTCGCGGCAGGCCGCTTCGAGGCCGTGCTCTGTCTGGGCGTGATCAGCTATGTCGAGGATTACGAACCGGTGCTGCGCGAGATCCACCGCGTGCTGCGCCCCGGAGGGCTGGCCGTGGTCAGCTGCAGGAATGCCGCGAACCCGGTTTACTCGGACCCCTGGCGTTTGGCGACCGCGGCGGTCCGGCGGGTTCTGGGCCGGCACCGACCCGAGCCCTTCACGCCCGGCCGTTTCCTCGATCGCACCGTGGTCCGCAGTCAGCTGCAGCGCGCGGGCTTCACCGTGGAGCGCGAGATCGGGATCGGCTTCGGCCCGCCGCGCCTGGCCGGCCGGCCCCTGCTGGGAGACGCCGCGGCGATCCGGCTCAGCAACGCCATCGGCAGGCTGGCCTCGCGCACGGGGCTCTGGCCGCTCGCGCGGCGCGCCACCGACATCAGCCTGTGGGTGCTGTGCAAGCCCCTGCCCGGGGAGGCGGCTTGAGCACGATCGCCTGCAGCATCATCCGCGGCGGCTCCAGCAAGGGGGTCTTCCTGCAGGAGCGCGACCTGCCGCCGGACTGGCGCGACCGCAACCGGCTCCTGCTTGCGCTGATGGGCAGCGCGGACGCCCGGCAGATCGATGGTCTCGGCGGCGGCGATCCGCTCACCAGCAAGGTCGCGATCATCGCGCGGGGCGAGGCCTCGAACGCCGACCTGGAGTACGAATCGGTCGAGGTCGGGCTGGGCTCTGACCTGGTCAACCGCGGCATCATGTGCGGCAACCTCGCGGCCGGCATCGGCCTCTTCGCTCTGGAGTCCGGCCTGCTGGAACGGCATGCCGAGCGCACCGAGATCCGCATCCACTGCCGCAGCAATGACAAGATCATCGTCGCGCGGCGCCTCGATGCCGACTCCTGGAGCGACCGTCCTCCGGGGGATGGTGCTGCCGAGGTCGGTCTGCGCTTCGAGGACCCCGCCGGCGCCGTCACCGGGCGGTTGCTCCCGCTGGGGCAGGCCGTCACCCTGGTGTCCCTCGACGGGGCGGCAGCCATTCCCGTGTCGGTGGTCGATGCCGGCACCCTGTACGCCTTCGTGCCCGCCGAGCACCTGGGCTGCCGCGGCGGCGAGGCCCCCGCCGCGCTCGATGTCGATGGCGCATTCCGGCAGCGGGTCGAGTCCTTGCGCAGCGAGGTGATGCACCGGATCAACCAGGCCCTGGGCACCGATTTCCCGTCCCGCCGGCTCAAGGTGGCCATGGTCGCCGCGCCCTCGACCGAGGACGGCGAGGGCCACCTCGTCGTTCGGATCGTCAACCCGGCCCGGGTCCACAAGGCCTGCGCCGTCTCCGGGGGGATCTGCCTGGCCGCCGCCGCAGCCGTGGACGGCAGCGTCGTCCACGGCATCGTGCGCGCCGAGGGCTCGCCTTGGGTGTTGCGCATCAGGCACCCCAGCGGCGTGCTGGCCGTGACCCTGCACCGCCGCGGCGATCTGCTCACCGCCTGCGAGGTCCGCCGCTCTGCCCGCGTGCTGATGCGGGGTTCGGCCGATTTCACCCCGGCGCCCTGGCTGGATCGCACCCCCTCCGGGCCTGCGGCATGAGGACCGAGGTGCACGAGGGCCCGGACGATTTCGCGGCGCTCCGCGGCGATTGGCGGGAGCTGGAATCCCGCGCCCTCGAGCCCAATGCCTACCTCTCGGCGCGCTTCATTCTGCCGGCCCTGAGCTGCCTGCCGGGGCCACCGGCCTGGATCCTCACCGTTTGGGACCAACCCGGATCTTGTGGGGGCCGGGGGGTGCTGCGCGGGCTGGGGGTGTTCCAGTCGGCCGGACCGCGGCTGCGCTTTCCGCTCGGCCACGCCCTGACCTACGGCTCGGTCCACTCCTACCTCAGCGGTTTTCTGCTCGACGCCGACCGGGCCCTGCCGACCCTGCACGCCATGCTCGACGCGCTGTCGCGCCGCACTGGCGGCCTGGCCCTGAAGGACCTGCCAGCGGCGGGTGCGACCGCGCAGTTGCTGCGCGGTGTGGTGGCGGAGCGCGGCGGCACTTGGCATGAGGACGCCGGGGTGGAGCGCGCCTGCCTCGACCTGGGCGTCGGGAATGCGGCGCGCTGGCGCAGCCATGTTTCCACGTCCCGGCTCAAGGGTCTGGAGCGGCAGTGGCGCAAGCTCGGCGAGGTGGGCGAGCCCGGGTGGCGCTACCTTCGCGGCGAGGCCGTGTCGGACGACCGCCTGGAGCGCTTCCTGGCGCTCGAACACGCCGGCT